>NZ_JAEQCE010000003.1:0-103766 GCF_020738665.1 Microcoleus sp. PH2017_08_TRC_O_A | reverse complement strand
CCTTCTCTGCGCTCTCTGCGCTCTCTGCGGTTAAAATAAAATCTAAGATGTTTTACCACAGAGGGCGCAGAGTACACAGAGAAAGAGAAGATTGAGCAAGAGAGGTGTTGAGAATGGGGTTATTTAGCAGTCTGAGGAAGCAAATTAACTCCATGTAACAACCGCTCTAAATCTAATTCTGATGCTGATGCCGCTAATTTTATCAGGTCATTTGGATCGTCTAAATGTGGCAAAGTACCCAACACTGGAATTTGAGTCAGAGACTCGATTAAATCGATCGGCGCAAAATCGGCAATTTCTTGTTCGGAACAAGCTTGAGGGCAATTAAGGACAATGCCTCTAAGCTGAAAGCCCGTGTGTCTGGCGAGGGCAACATTCGCTACAGCTTGCCCGATCGCACCTAACCTCACAGGTACCACCAAAACGCCCCTCAGCCGCCAATCTCGGGCAATATCCGCCACCGTCAGTTCCCGCGTTACAGGGGAACCCAGCCCTCCCAAAGCCTCCACCAGCACAAAATTCTTGCGCTCAGTGAGGCTTTGCAGCGCCGTCCAGACCTTTTCGAGTTCGATCGCTCTCCCCTCGCGTTCGGCAGAAATCGGTGGTGCTAGAGGCGCGCTAAAGTGCAGCGGATTGAGTTCTTCGGGGGATTGGTCGAGGCTAAATAAACGGGTGTAGAGTTCTCGATCGCCCGTGCCGGTTTGCAACAGCTTCATAATTCCCAAACTGCGATCGGGAAAATACATTTGCCAATAAGCAGCCAGAGCACTGGTCAAAACAGTTTTGCCCGCGTCAGTATCAGTTCCAGCAATCAGCAGCGAGTTCATTGGCAAAAGCTAGTAAGTAATTGGCTTCAACTTAAGTCTAGAGGAATTTTGCCAGAACTAGGGTGAAGGCGCAGGAGTCGGTGCGGGTTCCGGTGAAGGCGCAGGAGTCGGTGCGGGTTCCGGCGCAGGAGTTGGTTCCGGCGCAGGAGTTGGTGACGGCGCAGGAGTTGGTGACGGCGCAGGAGTTGGTGCAGGAGTTGGTGCGGGAGTTGGTGCGGGAGTCGGTTTGGGTGCGGGAGTCGGTGCGGGAGTCGGTTTGGGTGCGGGAGTCGGCGCGGGTGTCGGTTTCGGCGCGGGAGTTGGCGCGGGTGTCGGTTTCGGCGCGGGAGTTGGCGCAGGTGTCGATTCAGGTGTTGGCGTGGGTTCTGGCGCTGGCGTTGGTTCAGGTGGTAGCGATGGTGTGATTTCCGGCGAAGGTTCTGGGGTGATTTCCGGCGAAGGTTCTGGTGTGATTTCCGGCGAAGGTTCTGGAGTTGGGCTTGGCGAAGGTTCTGGAGTTGGGCTTGGTAAAGGTTCCGGGGTTGGAGTTGGCAAAGGTTCCGGGGTTGGAAGCGGAGTTAGTCTCGGCGTCGGAGTTATGACTGATGGCGCTGTCGGAGTGGCTGTGGGCTTCGGTTTGCTGTTGAGAAATGAGCCTACTAATGCCCAGGAACCGAAGCCTGTCAAGATGACTAAGCCTGTTAGCAGTCCGATCGCAGCAACCGGATTATCCCACAAAGAGCCACCAGCAGGCTCAATTAGCGGATCTGGCTGGTTTTGCGGGCCGGGACTTAGGGGCACCACCGGCTCGGATTCGAGTGGTCTCCCCACGGCTACCGTTGCGATTAGCGAAGGATTTGACTGGACGACTGCTGATGCTGGTGGTGCAGTTGGCGCGTTAGATTGAGGGTTAGAATTAGTTTGGGTGTCGAGTGCTTGAGCGACTTCGCTGACAGATTGATATCGATCGCCCGGAGAGCGATTTAACATCCGATTCAGCACCACAGCCAAACCAGCGCTCACCTGTACTTGCTGCTGCCAATTCCACTGTAGCGTTGTTTGATCCAGCAATTCCTGCGGTTCTTTGCCCGTCAGCAGGACGATCGCCGTTACAGCTAAAGCATACAGGTCACTGCTGGCCGTTGCGCGCCCGCTTTGCAATTGTTCCATCGGCGCGTAGCCAATTTTACCCACAGTTGTCGCGTGGGCTGTTCCTTCGGGAGACTGAACTTTGGTAGCGAGTTCTTTCACCACTCCAAAGTCAATCAGTACCGGCAACTTATCGTTTTCACGGAGGATGATATTTTCTGGCGAGATGTCGCGGTGGATGATGCCCCGGGCGTGAATATGAGCCAGTACCGGCAGCATTTGTCGGATAAATACTAAGACTTCTGCTTCACTGAAAGTGCGGCTTGTAGAAGGATCTAGCAACAATTCGCGGTAAGTCATCCCTTCCACGTAATCCTGCACTAAAAACAAACGTTGATTCTCTTCAAATATTGCCCGAAACTGGGGAATTTGCGGGTGGGCAATTTGGTAAAGTATTGCCGCCTCTCTTTGAAACAATTCCTTCGATTTTTCCAAAACGTAAGGCCCGCTTTGCATCGGAATCAATTCCTTGAGGGCGCAGCGTTCTTTAAACCGCCCCTCGTCTTCTACTAAATAAGTCCGGCCAAATCCCCCTTGACCTAAAATATTCACCAAGCGGTAGCGGTTTTGTAGGAGAGTTCCAATAGAAATAGGTGGCTGCATAAGTTTTAAGTAGAAATTGTTAAAAAATAGACGATCGCTGGCAGACTTAGAATGTTAAATCTTTAATGCTCAAGATCGTACTTCACTGTCTGTAGTTCCCAGTCCCGATGAAAGTTAGCATTTTACTTCTTTTTGAGCAACTTTGAGAAATTAGGCGCAAGCGGGCGATCGAAAATCAGGGGTTCCCCCGGAGGGGTTTGCCCCATAGTTGCGGTTTTTTTGGGCGATCGCAAAGGCGAAAAATTAGCAGGCTGCTACATTCTTCCTAATGACCGCTGACCGCTGACTGTTGACTGTTGACTGTTGACTGTTGACTGCTGACTGCTGACTGCTGACTGTTGACTAATGACTTCTACCAACTGTCAACTGTCCACTGTCAACTGTCAACTGTTAAGCTTTGCTTTTACCATCTCTTGAATTCTGTTACCGTCTGCTTTGCCTTTAAGCTGCTGCATAGCCTTGCCCATCACCTTGCCCATATCTTTGGCAGAAGTAGCGCCCACCGAAGCAATCACCTCGTCAACCACTTGACTTACCTCTTCGTCAGACATCTGCGCCGGCAAATACTCTTCCAGAATTGCCAACTCCGCCTCCTCTTGTGCCACTAAGTCCTCGCGGCCACCTTTGCGGTATTGGTCGATCGAATCCCGGCGCTGTTTCGCTATCTGCATCAAAATTTCCAATTCTTGAGCTTCTGTCAGCGTCTCTTGCCCCGAGGGACGGAGGCTGACTTCTTTTTCCAGAATAACTTTCTTGATGCCACGAACAGTTTCCAAGCGAACTTTGTCCTTGGACTTCATCGCTGCTTTGATTTCTGCGTCAATCCGTTCTCTTAAGCTCATCGATTTTTACCTTGCTTTGCTATATCAAAAATCAGGAGTATGCTTCCGATTCTTAACTTTTTTTACAGTATTTTGCAAGTTTATTGCCTGTTGGTGGCATTTTTATCACCTTGAAGCCGGTGGCTTTCGGCCTTTGACCGAATTTTGAGCGGCTGCACTTCAAGTCTGGGCCCCAAATAGACTGTCGGCACAATTTTGAGACGCACAGACAGAAGTCAATACGGTTCACTGATAGTCCACGGGGAAAAAGAATGTGACAAACAGACGCGCTCGTTTGCGTCGCGAGGACAGCAATGACAAACAAACCTTAAGTGAACCGTATTGAGACAGAAGTGCGATCGCGCTTCTGCCTGCACACAGCCAGCCATAAACCCTGTTTATCCGACATATTTGTGCAACTTCTATTCAGTTCGCCTAAGTTAACACTTGCGGCCGCCCCGAAAGTTAAATCTCTCCAAATATTGGCTGAACATTTCTAATTTCCGATGGTAAGATGGCGGTTAAATAAACGTCTTGCAAGAGGCCTGCTGTGATCCGTTCTGCTACTTTACCGCTTCCGTTTCCCGAGCCGCCGGTTTCCGCTCACGACCGTCTGCGGCTGTTCTCCGGTTCTGCTAATGTTCCCCTCGCCCAAGAGGTGGCTCGCTATTTGGGGATCGATTTGGGGCCGATGGTTCGCAAGCGGTTCGCTGATGGGGAACTCTACGTTCAAATTCAAGAATCGATTCGGGGTTGCGATGTTTACTTGATTCAGCCTACTTGCTGTCCGGTGAACGATCGACTCATGGAATTATTAATTATGATCGATGCTTGTCGCCGCGCTTCAGCAAGACAAGTTACTGCTGTGATTCCTTACTACGGCTATGCTAGAGCCGATCGCAAAACAGCCGGCAGAGAGTCAATTACTGCAAAGTTGGTAGCTAATTTGATTACTGAAGCTGGAGCAAATCGCATTTTAGGGATGGATTTGCACTCAGCTCAGATTCAAGGTTATTTTGACATTCCTTTCGATCATGTTTACGGTTCGCCAGTGCTGTTGGATTATCTCGCGAGCAAGAAGTTGACAGATATTGTCGTCGTTTCGCCGGATGTGGGCGGAGTCGCCAGGGCGAGATCTTTTGCGAAAAAGCTTGGCGATGCTCCCCTAGCAATTATTGACAAGCGCCGCCAAGCTCACAACGTCGCTGAAGTGATGAACGTCATCGGGGATGTCAAAGGCAAAACTGCCGTGTTGGTGGACGACATGATCGATACTGCGGGGACGATTACCGAAGGCGCGAGATTGTTGCGCCGCCAGGGTGCGAGACAGGTATATGCTTGTGCTACTCATGCGGTTTTTTCACCTCCGGCGATCGAGCGTTTGTCTAGCGGAGTTTTGGAAGAGGTAATTGTTACAAATACAATTCCCGTACCTGAAGAGAACCGATTCAAGCAGTTGACGGTGCTTTCGGTAGCGAATTTGCTGGGCGAAACTATTTGGCGGATTCACGAAGATAGTTCTGTTAGCAGTATGTTCCGCTAGCTAGAGAAAGCACGTTTTCAATATTTGTTTTAGGGTGCGTTACAGGCTTGTTAACGCACCGTTTTTTTTGTATGTTGCGCTCTTTCTGGCAATAAATATCGTTTCCACAGGCATCCGAATAATAATATGTTTCCTATAGTGCGAGCTTAAGAGCTCGCGATCGTAACACCGCATTAACGATCGCATTGCAGTATCATATCAAATCCGGTAGCATCGTCCTGTATTAATCTCTCTATTCTCTCTCTGTGCCCTCTGCGCCCTCTGCGGTTAAATCATTCCGATGCAACCGGAAACGATATCATCCGATCTAACCGGAGTCGATCGCACTTGAGATCGCTGGAACAACAAATGGTAAAATTCTATCTTGTTGTCTTAAGACCGCGACCTTTTCATCTTCTAGAGATGTCTGACCAAAATAAGGGGTAAATAGGGAAAAACTATGAAACATTCACTGGTACGAGCAGCGGCCGCCTTTGTCGGTTCAGCAATTTTAACACTCGGGGCGATCGCTCCGGCGAAAGCATATACTTTTGACGAAACCGAAATTAACCAAGATCGAGTAATTGCGATCGCCCAACCGGGCGGTTTGACCGGCTACCAATTGCTTATTGTAGAACAAGTCACAGACAGACGGAAGTGCTGGAGCGAAAGCGGTTCTAATCCCGTGACAGTCGATCCGTTATTAGCTACTTTTGACTTCACCGGCATTTGCGGCCGCGCCACAGACAGCAACGGCTTTTCCATTCGCATGGCCGGCACCGATTTAGCATTAAAATACAGCCTAATATTGCAAAATGTTGATGGCAATGTGGTATTAATGGGAATTCCCAGCGATCCTAACGCTCAACCGATAATTATCGGCCGCACCAACGGCAATACTAACGGCTTTATGAAAATCACTCTCGATCCCGCTTGGCGCTTTAGTAAAAGAACTTATCAAGGGAAAGTATTAGGTCACTTTTATTTCACTAGCAGTCAAGCCGCACCGGGACAAATCGGAAATACTGGCGGAAATACTGGCGGAAATACTGGCGGAAATACCGGAGGTAATACTGGCGGAAATACCGGAGGAAATACCGGAGGCAATACTGGCTCTTCTACATTCGGAGATATTGCTAGCGATATCTACGCTTCCGAAATTAAAGAAGCTGTGGGCCTTGGGTTTGTCGCCGGCTTTGCTCAAGATAATACATTTCGGCCGCAGCTTGCCGTTACGCGAGAGCAATTGGTATCTTTAGTATTGGAATCATTGAAAGGAATCCAAGGTGCTAACATCACATTTCCTAACAATGTTTCTACTCGTCCTTATAGCGACGTTGATAGCACGCGCTGGAGTGCCGGAAAAGTGCAATTTGCGCGGGACAATAAAATAGTTAGTGGCTATCAAGATGGAACTTTTAAACCCATGCAGTCAGTGACTCGCGCTGAATTGATGGCGGTGCTGCGGAGAGCATCAGAATTTGGTTTGTCGGCGCGGGGAATGCAGCCAAATTTAGTTGGAAAAGAACCGCCTAAAACTTTTTCAGACACTCAAAATCATTGGGCTGCTGCGATTATTACTCAAATGTCTGCTTATTGTTCTGTTGCTTCCGCTGTTAACGAAGTTGGAACTCGTTTTGCTCCCGATGATTCTGCAAAGCGCAATTACGCAGCCGCGGCTACTTTGCGGATGCTGAAATGCGTTAAGGCTCAATAAACAGTTGACAGTTGACAGTTGACAGTTGACAGCGAATTGATAAGAATGGAGATTTAAACTCCGTTCTTATCACAATCTGCCTTCATGCTGGTGCTTCAAACCCCTGCTATTCGGTCAGTAGGGAAACCCTAAGTTTTTTTAGTAATCTTAAGACTGGCGCACCATAAGAATAGACTGTCAACTGCTGTGCCCTGAGCGTAGTCGAAGGGGTCAACTGTCAACTGTCAACTGTCAACTGTCAACTATTTACGCTACACCGTAGTCAGTATACGGTCGTTTGTATGGGGGTTGCAATCCCAAAACAATATCCTCTCTTGGCACTCCCATTGCAACTAATTCCTCCGCTGGATTTTGGTCGGTTAAATTTTGCTGAAGCCAGATTTTTCCATCTTTGATGTCAATGTGAATGATGCTTCGATAAATTCGGTTAAGGTGTTCCCAGCCGACATTCATCCACTGATAATGATCTCGTTCTGTGTCGCAGATAAGTTGCACTTCGACTTCATCATCGGAAACATCATCTTCGGCATAACGGGTGATTAATGTCTGAACGTATTGACGGTATTGAGCTAGTTTATCCATTGCACAATTACCTCATTTGTTGGTTAATCAGGACTAATATCAATTCGGGTTACATCGGAATTAATATTACCCAAAATCAGGAGACGGCAGTGCCGTTTCCCTACAATTAATCTGGCGTAGGGACACGGCACTGCCGTCTCCTCGCTTGTCATTCCGGCGCAGCCGGAATTGATATAAAGTCTTTTTTAGTCCCGATCATATCGTTTCCTTGCCTTTCTTCTTAGCTGCCGATTTCCGAGTTTTTGGAGTAGCAATTATTTCTGGTTCTTCCAAAATAACATCTTCTTCGGTTAATTTACACAAGTCGTTTAAGGAAAATTTTTGTTGGGATTCGAGTTCGTTTAGCAAGTTTGAGGCTGTTTCTAATATGTGCTTTCCCTGTCGGAGTTGGATGGTAGTTTTATTTTCGATCGCATCCTGCAACACAAAAACTGATACAATTTGCCAAATATCTAAATCATCACCGATGACATCGCACTGAGAGACGATTTTGCCGTTTTCGGGGACGTGAATCCCTAAGCCGGAAGCTTGGATCAGCGGCTGGATTTCTGTTATGCTTAAATCCGCAAGGTCGGTAATTTTATGTTCGAGGGATACGAAGTCTGCTAAATCTGGTAAGTTGATTGATTCTGCTGCTACAGCGTCGAATTTGAAGGTGAGAGTTTGGTTTAATGGATCGGAAATGGCGTAAATTGATTGGATTTGCGATCGACTAACTGCACCTTTATCAAAAAAATCTTCGCCTAGAGGTGCGATCGTCTTCGTTGGCGTAGCCCCCGTAAGGGCGGGATTCGCGATCGCAATTTTACCATTTTCCGCCACCTCCAAAATCTCCAAATTAACCAAATTCGTCGCCGCAGTCTTCACAAAAACCCGATCCAACCCCAACAAATCCGCCAACTCCTGCAAAGTTGGCGCAGGATCGAACTCCACACCCGCCCGCAAAATGAACTCTTCCAATACATTAAACTCGCGAGGTTCGCTAATCGTCACCTCCAGCGGAGTTTGGCGAATTGCAAAGCGGAATTCACGCGCCACCAACACCGACAAATCAGGGTTTTGTTGCTCAATTTGTGCCGCTAGCGAACTTAAATTCGCATCAATTTGTTTAGCTGAGGATGCTAGCAACATCTACAAAACCTCCGCAGTGACGCACCGTTTTTGAAACTTCCTGATACATTTTTCCGACAGTACCTGTTTGTTGCGTAAATAAATCGTGACAGCCGACAACTATTAACAATTCTTGAGCGCGAGAAAAAGCCACATTCACCCGTTCCGGTTCCTTAGCAAATCCAATATCGCCTCTAATATTATTGCACACAGTGCTGACAATAATCACAGGTCTTTCCATTCCTTGAAAGATGTCAACCGTACCTGTGCGGATACTCAAAGATGGGAATCTTTCGGCGGCGATTCTATCTTTAATTGCATTCAATTGAGCACCGTAAAAAGTGATAATCCCGATTTCCTTCGGCGGTTCACCCTCTACCATTTTAGGCCGCCAAGCGGTTTCCATCTGTTCGCACAAAAGCTCGATCGCGTCAATCTCCCTGACATTCAACCGCGAAGTACCCTGTTTCCCCTCCTCAAACCCTTGTCCCACCGGCGTTTTCACCCACAGGATGTGATTGTTTTCTTTGATGGTGTCACCTGCGAGATGGTGCGCGCGCCTCGTGTCTGCTTCCAAAATCCCGCAGTTGAGCTTTTGCTGATAAAACTGATTGATTGCGCCCATGATTTGCGGGTGCATTCGGTACTGAGTTGTCAGCATTTTTTTAATACCGTCGTCAGCTTTTTCAAACAATATTTTGAACAGCGATTCTTTGATAAAGCTAAGTTCGTCTCCGGTACAACCGATGTCTTCGGCAATATCATCGATCGTACTTTGATTAAACATCGGCGGCAATTGCCTGTGATCGCCCACTAATACTAATTTTCTGCCCTTCAAGGCGGGGATTAATAACTCTGGCGGAGTGCATTTACTAACTTCGTCAATGATGACTGCATCAAAGCTGGGAAAGTTTTTGCTAAAATCAAAGCTGGCAGCTTGCACGCAGGTAATGCCGATGACGTTCGCGTTGTCAATATAAATTTGCTTTAAATCTTGACGGTCTTTTTCTGACGGATTGCGGAGTTTTTCAATCCAATCTGTGACGAAGTTTTGAGAACGATTGAGGGCAGTTTCTTCTCGTTCTAATTCCCGCTGCCAATGCTTGAATAAACGCTTGATTTTGCTTAAAAAATCTACGCTGAATAATCCGGTACTGGGAACTTCTATTTGGTATTTAGTCGGGATATTTTGCCATGCTGATTCCCACCAACTTCTCTCTACGATTAATTCTGCTGTGGGCTGCTGTTGTTGCAGTTGAGTCGTAATTTCGTTCAATTCTGTTTGAAGTGTCGCGAGTTCCTCCTGTGCAGTTGTAGCGGCAATTTGCAGTGGGGATAATTGCTCGTCAAGAGTAGTTTTGACAACTTCCAAAATCCCGAATGGATCTAAGTCAGCCAGGGATTTTTTAAGCTGAATCACACTGGTTTTCCAAGTTTCAACTTGCTTGAAAAACTGCTGCGGTTGTTCCCAAATATTCGACTTTTGCGCGAGATATTGTTGGGCGAGAATCCGCAACTTGTCTGGAACCTTTGACTGTTCTACAATTGCTTGCAATTGATTCGTAACTTCGCTAATTTTTAAGTTCGCTTCTTGCTGCGCGGCTTCTACTTGAACTTGGGCGGCGGATATTTGCTGCTGGCTGACGGTTTGACCGATTTTATCTAATAACTGTTGCTGCTTAATTAGTTGTTGTTCGGTTTCGGTTTTCAGAGGAACTATGCACTGGCGGGCGTTTCCGAGAATAGTATGCAGCAATTCTTTGACTAGCCGATCGAAGGTTTCTTGAATTTGATTTGGCTGCAATGATTGACTGTAAAATTGTTGGATGTTAGCTAAGAAAGTGTCAGCTTTTTCGAGGATGAATTTGCGCTGGCTTTGACTGACTTGGGAATAGCTGGCGAAGTCTTTGGCTAGTTGTTGCCATTGCGCTCGATCGCCCGCAGCGAGCACGATCGGCATTTGAGTCAAATTTAGGTGCAAAAACTCGCTAAACCGGAACTGCTGCCCTTGAATGTCCTTAAAACCCGCGCTGGCTTCATGGGCGATCGCCTTTTGCAGTCTTTCCAAATCGGGCAAACTGACTTTACACTTCGGCGGGACGATCGGCAATTTGAGCGATCGGGCAATTTTCAAAAGTCCTGCGGGCAATTCTACCATATCATCCGTCAGCATTGCGCCCGTTTCCCAGCAAGCTTTCACAACAGTATAAAGTCGCGTATCCGCCGTCTCAATCCACTCTGCAACGGCGACAACCACGGCGGCAATTTCCGCTTTTCGCAGTTCCAAATTACTGATTTTCTGTTCGAGATTGTGGCGGTGTGTCTGATTTTGCTTGTCGCCCAACTCGAGTTGATTCACCGCATCCGACAACTGCCGCGACGCCCGCAGCGACTCCGCAACTCCTGACATCGCGTGACAAACTTCCTGGGCGCGATCGCCCGCCGTCTCAAATTCGGATAATTGCGGTGCTACAGTTTCCCGCAGCCAAACCGCAATCCCAAATGCACCGCAACTAGGGCGATCCAATCCTATTTGAATAGTATGGTTGACGCAAATCCGCACATTTGCCATAAAGTTTTCCACTAAAACATTACCTTCAGAATAAGGTTTTAGTTTCGGCATAAACTCGGAAACTTCTGAAGATTCCCAGTTAATCTCCGGCGCAGCTAGTAAATTTGCCAGCCCATCAACCAAAGATGCAATCTCGCTTTTAGCAGTTAAACTTAATTGATACGCTGCTGATTGCGCGGTCAACTTTTCCTCAACCTCCGCCTTCCCGTCGTGCAGGTATTTTTGTTCCTTAAAAAAAGCTCTCTCGGCGGCCGAGTAGGCATTAAATCTGTCGAAATCTGCCAGCAACCGCTGTAAAGATGTGACATTAATCTGACGCTGCGACAGTTTTTGTTCGCAATCAGTCGCCGTATTTTGCAGCCAAGTGCCGATCGCATTTTCCTCTAAAAACGGCTGGCCTTCCTCCTGTACCTTATGGGCTTTTCCCTTTCGCAAAGCCCGAATCGCCGGATTGTGAACCAACCGACTCAAAGCATTATCAACGGCTAAATTAGCTTGGGAAGCAATCAAAGTTTTCCCGCCTTGACGCGCAATTTGATAGCAAATTTCCGCAATCACCGTCGTTTTCCCGGTTCCTGGCGGCCCTTGAATCAAAATTAAATCCCGCGCCGAAAGCACCATTTCTACGGCAGCGAGTTGATCGTCGTTAGCATTGCGATTTAATAAATTTTCCCGATCCAATTTTACCAGCTTGTCGGGAATTCTCGCCTCGGAAGAGTCAAATAAAAACTCGCTTAAATAGGGATTTTGAGCGCGGCCATCCGCCAGCATCTTTAAAGCTTTCTTTTTGCGATCGATCTGACTGATATCGCCCGCCGCCTCGAAATACAAAAATCCTTGTTTGGGAAGTTGATATCTACCGCCCGCCATGCGATCGCCCAAATCAACATCCAACTTAATCCGTAACATACCACGTTCAAATTCAATTTCCGCAATGCTACCCAAAGTCTCGCCATCGCGGCTGCTTCTGCTTCCCGGCGGCGAATCAAACAAAATAATGTCTTCATTTCTGGCTTGTTTCAGCCTTTCGCGAAAGTCGCCGACTTGTAAGGGATTCTCCTCGTAGCCGTCAAGAGTTGCCGAATTGCGATCGATTTCAAAAGTAACGATTTTGAAGCCGGAACCATAGTTATGCGCGCGGAAAGGTACACAAAATTGACGCGCTTCGGCGATGCGTTTTTCGACATTTAAGAAAGTGTGCCAAACTTTTAATTGTTCGGTTGTTGGTATGTGTCTCTCGTCCCAAAATGGCATTTGTTGGACGCGGGCGATCGACTTTGCAGGAATTGGCGATCTACTTTTCGGCAAAAGTCGCAACTGTACCGGCAAAGCATAGCCATCTTTTCTACCTCTAGGAAGCGCCACCAAACCAGCATCCAGCAGTTTTAAGCCGCCGATTCCGTCTTCTATCCGTACAGTTGCTAACAAGCGTAAAGTGCGATTCCCTTCGGGATAGCTTCGCTTCACGGCTTTTTGCAACAATTCCGGTAATTTAAAATCATCTCGATCCGTAGCAAGAATCAACTCCCAGATTTCCTCTTCAGAAAATCTCTCATTTACCTTTTGGCGCCGCACGTAGAAAAGACTGGGGGATTTACCGGCTATTTCCGACATCACAACTTCCGCCCGATCTCTGCATTCCCAATCGCAATATTTCGCTAAAGCCGCTTCTCCTTCAACTTGACCAATAAATTTACTAATTGTGCGATCGCCACTAAATTTATATCCCCAATCTTCTGCTACTAAAGATGGCATATTTTGATTTTAGATTTTGGATTTTAGATTTGAGATTGGATTTAAGATTAGCATATTGGAAGACTGGGCGGTTAGAAACCGCGTCTATACAGGCGAAACCCAAGGTGGTTTTACAGTCATCAGAGAATTAGGTACGTTGTTGGGATGCGAGCCCTCTTTATATATACGCCTAAAGAGGGCTGAAGCCCAACAACGTACCTTTGTTAATTCTGCACAATAAAATCAAAAGGGCGAATGATGGGAATTGAACCCACGAATGGTGGTACCACAAACCACTGCCTTAACCACTTGGCTACACTCGCCATAACGTTTTCAACTATAACATAACATCTCAGCACAAGTCTAGGGGTAAAGCAAAAAAATTTCAAAATATTTTTCAGCCTCCCTAAACCGATCGGCATCAATTGTGCCTGAAATTCCGCGCACCGCCTGAGTTTAGCACAATTTTCGATTTGGGCGATCGCACAATAAAATTGGTTCGTAGTGCGGACTTCAGTCCGCATTATGCGGACTGAAGTCCGCTTTTGCGAACTTTCATTACTGGAGATGAGATAAGTCCTCGACGCAAGTGTGACAATAGTTAAAGATTTTTTGAGGTAGATTGTGGCGCCAAGAGTGAAGACAGCGCAACCGCATACCTTTGGTTAATGTGCCAGTTGCGTCTCGGAATGTAAATGAAACGCCCGCGCAGCAAGCTGTCGCGCGCCCGGATCTGTGTCAGCTTGGGGCGCCGTGCACATTGTATAACATCGCGATCGGGCCCAGCGGAATAGAATAGCCTTATATCCATGTGTGCGTCTATTGTCAACTAATTTTCTTCTCTTATCTCTCTTCCTTCGCCCCGCGAAGCAAGGAGACTATGAAAGCGGTGCATTTAAAAAACTTCTTCACAATCCAAAATCTCAAATATAAAATCTCAAATCCCTATGAGCTACTGTATTAACCCAGAATGTCAAAATCCCGAAAATTCACTCACAGAAAAACTTTGCTTGAACTGCGGCTTTAACCTATTGTTGAGACAGCGGTATCGCCCGATTAAACTCTTAGGAAGAGGTGGATTTGGCAAAACTTTCCTCGCCATTGATGAAGACATCCCCTCGCAACCGCGCTGTGCCCTCAAGCAATTTTATTTTCGCGATCGCGATCCAGTAATTTTCAACAAAGCCCTTGAATTATTCCACCAAGAAGCAGTCCGTTTAGACGAACTGGGAAAACACGCGCAAATTCCCACTTTATTAGCTGCATTTGAACAAGAAGGTCATATTTATTTAGTTCAAGAGTTTATAGACGGGCCGACTCTCAAAGAAGAATTAGACCAAAGTGTCTGCGATGAAAATCAAATTTGGCAACTGCTGCAAGACTTATTACCCGTGCTGCAATTCATCCACGACAACCGCGTCATTCACCGCGACATCAAACCTGAAAATATTATCCGCCGCCAGTCGGACAACAAACTCGTATTGATCGATTTCGGCATTGCCAAACTGCTGACTGATTCAGCTATACTCCGTTCAGCAACGCTGATCGGGAGTCAAGATTATATAGCTCCCGAACAAATGCGCGGTAAAGTATTTCCTGCTAGCGACCTTTACAGTTTAGGTGTTACTTGCATTCGCCTGATGACGCAAGTTCCGCCGTTGGATATGTACGACTGTAAAACCGAGCGCTGGTGGTGGCGCGAGTTTCTCCCCAAAGGCACGAGTATTAGCGCCGAGTTAGGTGAGATTTTAGATAAATTGCTACAAACTCATCTTTGTCAGCGCTACAGTTTTGCGGCGGAAGTTTTGGAAGATATCAATGCAGTTTTAGATAAACGCCAGCAAAATTTGGTTGTGCCGAAAAAGCCGATCGCCCAAACTCTCATTAATACCGACAACTCGCCTTATTTCAAAGCCCTGCCAACTTCTGAGCCTCCGATTTCACCGACCAAAACTACCGCCAATTCCGCAGAAACTTTGTCCTTATCAAGGATTTCAAATCTCGATTCTACCATGATTTCAGCAGCGGGAGTTGATTATACCAAACTGCGGGATTGTTTGTCAACTAAAAAGTGGAAAGAAGCCGATCGCGAAACTTGGGCCGTGATGTGTCAATCTCTATCGCTGACACCGGGAATTCAGCTAGAAATCAGCCAAATTTACAAGTTACCATGCGAAGATTTGCAAATAGTCGATCGCCTGTGGCTGCACTACAGTCAAGGTCGGTTTGGCTTCAGCGTCCAAAAGGAAATCTATGAAAGCGTCAAGGGAGATTATGTCAGATTTTGCGATCGGGTAAACTGGCAAACCTACAATTCTGCTACTGCTTCGGGACAACTTAAATTTACTCAAAAAGCACCAATCGGACACCTCCCCTCTCGCAGTTGGGTTGGTGGCATTCAGTGGCTGCGACACCTCGATGCCTTGTCAGCAAAGCTAACCGAATGCAACAACAATTGACTATTGATATTTGTTATTTGTTATTTGTTATTTGTTATTTGTTATTTTTGAATATTTCGCAATAATTAATAACCAATAACTAATGACTAATAGCGTTCGCGAGCAGGGACAGCACTAATGACTAATGACTAATGCCCAATGACCTGTTTGGCCACTGCCCTGTTTGCCCAATTCCCGATGCCCAATTCCCGATGCCCAATAACTTAACTCTACCTGAAAGCAGAGCAATGGCTCCCGCTAGATGTATCCAACGAGCGAGGTTCAGTGCGATCGCTTGTCGCACAATATATTCTGAAGCATAAACACAGATACAAGTCTGCAACCGAACTAAAGAGAGGTATCGATCGATGTTTTTTCACAAAAAGCCACTAATGTCTGCGGTAACAGTAGACGAAGCCAACCCCCGTTTTGCCCAACTGCTGCTAGAACAGTTTGGCGGAGCAACCGGAGAACTGACAGCAGCTTTGCAATACTGGGTGCAGTCCTTTCACTGTGAAAATGCAGAGATTAAGGATATGCTCCAAGATATTGCGATCGAAGAATTCAGCCACTTAGAAATGGTTGGCAAACTGATCGAAGCTCACACCAAAAACGTTGACCAAACAGAAGCTTACAAAAGCACTTTGTTTGCAGTCAGAGGTGTAGGCCCGCACTTGTTGGATAGCCAAGGTCAAGCTTGGAGTGCTGCTTACGTCAACGAAGGCGGCGATGTTGTCCGCGATTTGCGCGCTAATATCGGTGCGGAAGCAGGAGCTCGCCAAACCTACGAAGCATTGATTGAACTAGCGCCGGATGCGGGAACGAAAAAGACGCTGCACTTCTTGCTGACTCGGGAAATTTCCCACACTCAAATGTTCATGAAAGCTTTGGAAGCGATGGGCAAACTTACCGATCCGTTCTTCGGAAATATCGCGCCAGATTCAACAGTAGATTTGTTCTTTAATTTGTCTAGTGATGGCAAAGACCAACCAACTGCTTTGAACTCTGAACCTACTTTCAAGTACGTCGCCGAGCCTACTCCTCAAGGTTAATCAGAATATTCGGCAACTGTTATCCCCGACTTCTTAAAGAAGTCGGGGATTTCGGCGTTCGGTTTTTTTTAGGAGTTGCGGCTCCCTGATGTTAGAATTATTCAACATCCCGATCGACCATTAACATCAAATCCCTATTGAAATTGCGATCGACTTACCTATTAGTTTCTCACGGCAGCCGCGACCCCAGACCGCAAGTAGCTTTGGAAAACCTGGCTCAACTGCTGTCTGATAATTTGGCCCACTCCTTCCCCGCAGTCGCCACCGCCACCCTAGAACTCGGCCCCGCGCCACTCCACGAACAAATTTGCAGTTTTGGCGAACGTACCCTCTCCCTCGGACTGACTCATTTGCAAATCCTGCCCGTATTTTTATTACCCGGAGTTCACGTCGCCGACGACATACCCGCAGAGGTGGAAATTGCCCAGAAAACTTTTGGTTCCCGGTTAAACATAGAAGTGCGCCCGCATTTAGGTTCCCAAGTAGCAGGCTTAACAAACTTGCTCAAAACTCAGATGCAAGAGCTAGCTTTTGTCCCCAATTTGCTATCCCCAAAATGGATTGTACTATCTCACGGCAGCCGCCGCCCCGGAGGTAACTCGACATTTGAAGAAATCGCCAGCCAACTCGGCGCAGAGACTGCTTATTGGTCAGTAAAGCCGAGTTTGGAAGAACGAATTGACAGTTTAGTTCGTGATGGACAGCAGCAAATAGGAATTGTGCCATACTTCTTATTTAATGGAGGAATTACAGATGCGATCGCCAAAAATGTCGAGCAGCTACAGCAGCAATTTCCCACGGCAGAACTTCATCTCGCAAATCCTCTAGGCGCCAGTGTAGAATTAGCAGACTTAATTCGGGATTTAATTCAAAAATGAATCGCAAAGACACAGAAGAGGTCAAGGAAGCAAGAAAAATGTCTTTAGGTAAAGTGTATTTAGTAGGTGCAGGCCCCGGAGATCCGGGTTTGATGACTTTGAAGGGAAAAGCGCTGTTAGAGTGCGCGGATGTGGTGATTTACGATGCTTTAGTCAGCCCTCAAATTTTGGCAGTCATCAACCCCCAAGCAGAACGAATTGATGCCGGGAAACGCAAAGGCCGTCACTCGTTAATGCAGGACGAAACTACTCAGTTAATGATAGACAAAGCTCAAGATAATGCGATCGTAGTTCGTCTCAAAGGCGGCGATCCGTTTATTTTTGGGCGCGGCGGCGAAGAAATGGAAGATTTGGTAAAAGCTGGAGTCTCGGTAGAAGTTGTACCCGGTGTCACTTCGGGAATTGCGGCCCCGGCTTATGCGGGAATTCCTCTGACACATCGATCGTACAGTTCGTCAGTCACTTTTGTCACCGGCCACGAATCAGCCGGAAAATATCGGCCGGAGGTTAATTGGCAGGCGATCGCCCGCGGCTCCGAAACTATTGTAGTATACATGGGAATCCACAATTTGCCTTATATCATCGGCCAGTTAACAGCAGCCGAATTGAGCGCAGAAACGCCCGTAGCCTTAGTGCGCTGGGGAACGCGGCCGGAACAAGAGGAATTGATTGGCACTTTGAGTACAATTGTAGAGCAAGTTGAGGCGACTGGATTTTCCGCACCTGCGATCGCCGTAATCGGAAATGTCGTTAATTTGCACTCTATATTGTCTGGCTGTCGGCCACATCAGACGGTGGTTGAAACCGCACCTACACAAACGATTTCTGCCTCCGCAGACTGAACAAAACAAATTAAATTTAACAATCTTTGTCTTCAACCCGCGGAGGCGGGTTTTGTCTGTGTAGACGCGGTTTTAACCGCCGTGTCTTTTCTACAAACCTATGTTCAACGCGCCACCTGCCGCATATATTCCCCCCACAACTGAGCCGCATTTGCACTACCTCCGCCAGTCGGAGAATTATCATCATTTCCCAACCAAACTCCTGTCACCAGTTGCTGGCTGGGAATATAACCGACAAACCACAAATCTTTATTATCATTAGTCGTGCCTGTTTTTCCAGCTTCTCCCAAGCCCAAAGCAGCACTGCTACCCGTACCTCCCCGAACAACTCCTTGCAGCATATCAGTCATCGTATCCGCGACGCCTTCAGAAACTAACTGTCGATTGGCAACGCCATCTTTTTGATAGTCATAAATCACCCGACAACTTTTAAAATCATTTCGATCTTTGCAGTCGCTGCTGTCAATAATTCGCTTGATTACGTGGGGGCGATTCCCCAAACCCCGGTTCGCCAAAACCCCGAACGCACCCGTTAATTGCAATACGTTAACTTCACTTTCACCTAACACTAAACCGGGGGAAGAACGCAGGGGAGATGTAATCCCCAAACGTCTGGCCATGCCCACTACATTGTCTAAACCGACATCTTGCGCGACTCTCAAAGCAATGGGATTTTCCGACTGTGCTAAACCCCGATACATATCAGTGCTACCGCTGGTTCTGGCGCAGCCATTGTAACTTTGTCCTCCCCAAGAAAGCGGCTCGCAAGAATAAGTCTTACTGGGTGGGATTCCGCGTTCTAGGGCGGCGGCATAGGTGAAAATCTTAAATGTAGAACCGGGCTGTCTCAATGCTTGGGTAGCCCGATTAAACTGACTTTGCAAGTAATCTACACCCCCAACTAATGCTAAGACTTCCCCGGTTGTAGAATTGAGAGTTACTACAGCTCCTTGAGAAAAACCTGCATTCGCTCCGGCATTTTCTACGGCATTTTTGAGGGAAGATTCAGCTACTTTTTGCAGACCTGGATTTAAGCCTGTTTCTACAATAAAATTGCCTTCTCTGGCTAACTGCTCCCCCAACAAAAACTCCAATTCGTCAAATACATAATTGTAGAAATAAGGCGCGATCGTACTTTGCAGGTATTGGCGGGCTTTGGGATTGATGTCAATTCGCGATCGCCTCGCGCGATCGGCTTCTTCCTGAGAAACCGTCCCCATTGCTCGCATCCGTTCGATTACTCGATCGCGATACTGCACCGCCAACTGATAATTTTGAATCGGATTAAAACTGTTTGGCCCAGGCAAAATCCCCGCCAAAGTCGCCGCCTCCGATAAAGTCAAATCCTTCGCCGACTTGGCAAAATAAAATCGAGACGCATCCTCAAAACCGTAGAGGTCAATTCCCAAAAACACGCGATTTAAATAAGTCAGCAACAGCTCATCTTTGCTGTAATAACTCTCTAGTTTCAAAGCAACTACTGCTTCCCGGAATTTGCGTCCGCCCGAATCTTGAGTACCTACATAATCTCGAAACAAACTCCGCGCTAACTGCTGCGTCAGAGTGCTACCGCCTTCGCGAATTCCTCCCCCGCGCACATTGGTCAACAGCGCCCGCAAAACGCCGATCGGATCTACGCCCAAATGCCAATTGTAGCGGCTGTCTTCCGAAGCAAGTACCGCCTTGGATAAATAAGGCGAAAAATCCTGCAATTGCTTCAATTCTAAGTGAGCGTTATTCTGAGGGGGACGCAGCGGAGTTTGTCCGTCGCGGGCGTAAACAATCACAGGGCCGTTGATACTTCTCGGTAGAGGCCGCACTTGAAACTTGGTCGATTCAACACCAACCAAAATAGCTATCAGAGTGGTGATTCCGCTAACACCGTAAAAGCTGTAACGCAAAAATTCTAAATACCAAGGTGGCGGATCTACGTACTGAACTCTGACGGCGGCGGCGAGTTCCGGCGGCCCTAATGTGAACACGTCTCCGTGACGGAGGGACATACTTTTAATTCGTCTTTTCCCTCTGTAAATGCCGTTGGTAGAGTCTTCGTCTTTAATTACAAAAGGTGTTCGCCGTCGAGTATCCCGCGACAGGGATAGGTGTACGTGACTGACAACGGGATTGCGAACTACAATATCTGAAGCTTTGGACGATCGACCTAACAGATATCGATCGCCCAATAGCGGATAAACCTCAGCTTTAGCCGCACCTGCATCCTGTACCCACAGTTCGGGTACTTTGGCATTTGGTTTCAGGGCTAGCTGGTTAAAATTAACCTTGGCAATTGTCTGGACTGCTTGGGTAATCGCACCCAAGACGGTTTGAGGTTTGCGGGGCGGCTGCGGTGGGGTCATATTTCGCTATGGACTACGATCGAGCGATCGGCTCTTGAATCATTCTACTCGCAACTTTTGGCTATTTTCAGGATCTGTCCCATACTTTGGGCGATCGACCGTCGATGTTAGATTTTAGATTTTAGATTTTAGATTTTAGATTTATACCGTGTCCTGTCAATTACCTAAAATTAAAAAGGTTCGATCGTTCGGACTTTAGTCCTACTAGCGATTCCCAGCAAAATATTATAATTTTCCTAAACAATGAACTGTTTATCTAACATTTATCCTCGATTTATATCATTTATCAAAACTTTTGCTACAAAACAATTGTTCGGATTGTTTGATCGACCTCGATCGAGGCTAATTCTTAGGTACGTAGTTGCGCTCTTTGCGCTCCGATCTTAATATATATAGCCATCCTAAATCATTATCACGGGCGGCGAACATAAATGTGATTTCGCCTAAATCAATCAGGGACACGGCTTGACCTAAGTCCCTACAGGTACTCATGAAAATCCTGCGAGGATTGCGATAAGAGCGCAAAGAGCGCAACTACGTACCTTTATTTAGTGTGACGGTTGCGTCTAAGACTGAATTAATTAAAACCCCCCTTTTTCAAGGGAGGTTTTAGGCGTAAAATACGCAATATTGTCCTTACATCGAAGAACCCAAACCGGCATAAGCACCGTAGAAGAAAAGGCTCAAAATGCTCAGAGCACCGAGACCTGCGACAGTAGCTACCAGCCACAAAGGAATTCTGCCACTTTCACTAAACATAGCGATCACCTCACTAATTCACAGCTAAACAAATTGGATTGAATCACAGAGATTGAACTGAACCACCAGTTAGTTAAAGAAATAACTGGAGAACAAAATCCCCAACACAAAAATCAGCAATAAACCCAAATAAAGAGAAGTCCGGTTTAACTCGACTGGCTGCTCGTTGGGATTAGGGGCGCGTTCAGGCATTATAAACTCCTATCGTTGAATAAATTGCATTGCTGCGATCGCGCCCAAAAAGAAAATCGTTGGGACACCTAAAGTATGAACGGCCAACCAGCGTACCGTAAAAATCGGATACGAAATTGGCTCATTGTTTGGCGTTCTGCTCGTCATTTTTCCAAATCCTTGTAAAATTACTTGCCAATGAACTGATCTACTTGTTTCTTAGCTTCAAAGCGATCCGAGATAATCGGAACTTCTTCGCGCTGCTCTGTGAAATACTGGTTAGGGCGAGGAGTTCCGAAAGCATCGTAAGCCAAACCAGTTTGCACAAACAGCCATCCAGCAATAAACAAAGCTGGAATGGTGAGGCTGTGAATTACCCAATAACGGATGCTTGTAATAATGTCCCCAAACGGACGTTCTCCAGTTGTACCGGCCATTTAGAATCCTCCTTTCAACAACAAATCGACAGACAATCTCTATTACTATTCTACTATCAAGCAGCTTGCGCTGAACCTTGATATTTAAGTAGAGTACCGCTCGCACCAATCACGAATCCGCGATCGGGGCCCATAAAGACAATCCTGTAAAAATTAGCAGGAACGTCCTCAACTTCGCGGTCTTTTTGCCAAGTTTTCCCGCCATCCAAACTGCACAGCAAATTGCCGCCGCCGCCGGCTACCCAAACTTCATTATCAGTCCGGTAAGCCATGTCTAGCAAACCCCAACTCGCTTTGCGATCGGGAAAAAACGGTTTTCCCCAACCTTCAGGATTGGACGGATCGCTAAACTGAATCTGACCGCCGCGGGCGAGCATCCACAAACGCCCGTCCTTGGTAAAGCCCATGTTTTGCAAGCGGCGAGAACTATTGCGGTTGTGGGGTTCCCAAGCTTGTTGTCCTGGTCTCCACACGGAGTAGAAATTACCTTTCGAGGATACCGCAACATACTGCCCGTCTTCCGAGCGGTTGATATTGCGAACTACCCCAAAAGAATCTTGCACGATCGCTTTCCAATTTTTGCCACCGTCAGAAGTCCGGTAAATCGCCCCGACATCCGTCGTCATATCAGCCGTATTTGGGCCAATAGCGGCGATCGTACTCGGAGAACCTGGTAACTGAGAGCTTAAAGCAATCCGCGTCCAAGACTTGCCCTCATCTTCTGTGTGGAGCAAAACCGAAGGCTGACCGACAATCCAGCCTTCGGAACCGGAAAAACTCACCGACGCAAAACGCGATCTCGGCTCGTCTATATCCAGTGCTACTGGCTTCCAGTTAGTCCCGCCGTCGATCGTTTCAAACAGAGTCGCCTCAGAACCAACAACCCAGCCGTGCTGGGCATTTCCCGTAAAGGCAATATCCTGTAAATTAGCTTCTGTTGGCAAGGAAATCACTTGCCAAGGGTTGTAACTCACAGAACCGATCGTGCTGCAACTCGTACAGATGAGTGCAGCCGCCAATAACATTACAATTCGTTGCCAAAATCTCACAATCGTTTTACTGCAAACCATACATACTAAGTAACAACAAGAAACCAACGACCAAGCCGCCAAAAATCAGCAAACTTTTTTGACCTTCGGTCATGCCGTTGACGCCGACACCGTAGCGCTGATTTGCTTTAAATCCCGATACTCCTTCCATCTGACCCAGATTTTGAAAGACCGACTTGCGGCCCGCGCAAACGGGACAAACCCAAGTAGCGGGCAAATCTTCAAAAGCTGTGCCAGGGGCAATGTCATTTTTAGGATTCCCTTTTTTCGGATCGTAGACGTAGCCGCAGGCGCGGCACTCGTGCCGATCGAGGGTCTTAGTCTCAGTGGCTCGATCGCTCATAGTTCCAAAAAGAGTAGGTCAGTTGACACTCTCCGGGCTTTAGCCACGGAGATTCTTAAGACCACAATTTGAGTCTTAAAGGCGCTGACAAATCGCCTCTACACGCTCAAAACAACTACTAACACCAGAAGTATTGCAATTGCGCTTACTTTGATCTTTTTATACTTTCAGAGTCCATCACGCCCGCCAGTTAGGTACGCTCAACAATTCACTATTGCTTGTTTAACTCTCGCTACGATCGAGTCGAGGCGAGCTAAATCAGGAGTTACACCTTTTGATATTGTTTCAACACGTAGATGGTTGTTCTTACTTGCCTTTCTAGATCTTCTAACGCGAAGCCGTCCTAGAAGGACGGGGCTTCAGACCCATTTTGTTGGTGAAGTACCTCAACTAAGCTTCGTTATAGTTGGGGCTGCCAACCAACACTCAGATTAGGACGGTCTTATTCGTCTTCGAGGTTTCCCGTCTCAACCGCCGATACCACGTTAGGGACACCACAAGGGTGTTCGACACAAAGCGTCGATGATGGTCTTACTCAGCGTCCACAGGCAGCCGCCCGTCTTCCACAGGCAGTTAGAATATCGTTTACCCAATCCTGAGATTGCGGTTTTATTAAAATATACATTAAAAATTATTGCAGAAGATGGACAATTAATCTCGATCGACCAGTAATTTCTGTTACCGAAAAATTGGGCCTAAAGCCCCGTGTCCCGATCAGACGGCTTTTATGATAAGTTATGTATTTATGTATTGTTGATTCGCGAGATGTAAAAATCCGGTCTCAACTGTATAAATCCAAAAAATCTCAAATAAGTTGGGGCATCAACTATCGTGCTAGGCAATATCAGACAAGCCGTGCTTGCTTTTGCTGTTTAAATCCACAATCCCCATGCCTTTAGGTTGGGGAGTATGTCAAATAACCCTTTCACAGAGGCAGTAATTATTCACCGTGTTTGCACTTAGCGGCTACGAGTATTTTTTAGGCTTCCTGTTAATTTCGAGCCTAGTGCCTATCCTCGCCCTCACGGCGTCTAAGGTACTGCGGCCCAAAAGTCGTCCCTACGACCGACGCACTACCTACGAATCTGGCGTTGAGCCGATCGGCGGAGCCTGGATTCAGTTCAACATCCGATATTATATGTTCGCCCTGGTCTTCGTCATCTTCGACGTAGAGACCGTATTCCTCTACCCTTGGGCGGTTGCTTTCAACCAGCTAGGACTCTTGGCTTTCATCGAAGCCTTGTTTTTCATCACGATCCTCGTTATTGCTCTTGTATATGCATGGCGCAAAGGAGCCTTAGAATGGTCTTAAGTTCTGATACATCACAAAAATCCCTAATTGTCAATCCGGCAGAGCGGCCGCAAGTCACATCCGAATTATCAGAGAACGTCATCCTAACCACGGTTGATGACATCTATAACTGGGCGAGACTTTCCAGCCTGTGGCCGTTGCTTTACGGCACGGCTTGCTGCTTCATCGAATTTGCAGCTTTGATTGGTTCGCGCTTTGACTTCGACAGATTCGGCTTAGTACCGCGATCGAGCCCCAGACAAGCTGACCTGTTAATCACCGCAGGTACAATTACCATGAAGTACGCCCCCATCTTGGTGCGGCTGTACGAACAAATGCCCGAACCCAAGTACGTGATCGCCATGGGCGCGTGCACGATCACCGGTGGAATGTTCAGCGTAGACTCCCCCACAGCAGTCAGAGGCGTTGACAAACTTATCCCCGTAGATGTGTACATCCCCGGCTGTCCCCCGCGTCCCGAAGCGATTATTGACGCAATTATCAAACTGCGGAAAAAAATCGCCAACGACTCAATGCAAGAAAGGGCTAACTTGTTACCGACTCACCGCTACTACACCAGACCCCACAAAATGAAAGTAGTAGACGACATTTTGGATGGCAAATATTTGTCAATTCCCGGGCGGATAGCCCCACCGAAGGAGTTGACGGAAGCAATGGGAATGCCCGTACCGCCCGCCCTGCTTGCAGGACAAAAACAGGAGGTACAACGTGGCTGAGACAGAATCTGCGATTGTTGAAGCTGGGAAGGTTTCTCAGTGGTTGACTCAGAATGGCTTCGATCACGAGGCTTTAGCTGCTGATAATTTGGGTGTGGAGATCTTAAAGGTCGATCGAGAATTCCTAATTCCGATGTCAACAGCACTGTACGCCTACGGGTTCAATTATATGCAGTACCAGTGCGCCTACGACCAAGGCCCTGGACAAGATTTAGTCAGCGTCTACCACTTGGCTAAATTGACGGACAACGCTTCGCACCCCGAAGAAGTCCGCGTCAAAGTATTTATTCCCCGCGAAGATCCGAGAGTTCCATCAGTTTACTGGATTTGGAAAGCAGCAGATTTCCAAGAGCGGGAATCCTACGATATGTACGGCATCGTCTACGAAGGACATCCGAATCTGAAACGGATTTTGATGAACGAAGATTGGGTGGGCTGGCCGCTGCGGAAAGATTATATTTCGCCTGATTTTTACGAATTGCAAGACGCTTATTAAGCGAGTTTTGCGAGGGCGGGTTTAGAGTATAAAATTTGACTTTTGCAGTCAAGTTTTATGCAAAACTCGCCCTCTGTTTTTTTCATTAACTGGTTCCTATTTTCTATGCTCATTCCAAATGCAGGAAATGCAGTTGTTGATATTCGTAAACTTCGTGACTACTGCCTAAATCCAGAACACGATGATGGTAAACACAAAGCGCGGCTGTTTTCGTCAATTCTGGGGATGATGCCTGACAATGCGGAGGAATTGCGCCAAATTTTGCTTGAAGTAATTCAAAGTCATGAAGCTCAGTTAGGGAGGCGGGATGGGTTCGGGCAACGGTACACCCTAGATTTCACGATTGAATGGCAAAATAGAAGTGCAACCCTTCGGAGTGGCTGGATTATTGAGCATGATTCGGAAATTCCGAGATTAACAACCTGCTATCCTTTGTAGTGCCGGGAGGTAATAAAAGTGGTAAATAATACAATTAAATTACTAGATGTTGTTGCCTTGACCGTTGATATTCCTGAATACAATCTCTGGCGCGGACAAGTTGGGACAGTGGTTGAACTGTTGGCTGATGGTGCAGCGTTTGAGGTTGAATTTTGCGATCGCAACGGACGCACTTATGAATCTGTCGGACTGAATCCAGAGCAAATCATGGTTTTGTACTTCGAGCCAGCATCACCTAATATCAAACCCGAAATGGTTACAGCATAAGTGGTACAACAACACCCATGGACCCGCAGTCTGGCAAATTGTCGTAGGCCATGTCAGCGCAGTGCACGAGCAGTAGCAGAGATCGCCTGCATCGGAAAGTTGTCAATAAGACATCTAGAATAGGGATAGTAGCTCAAATGAAAAATGCTTAACGAAAACAATGCTTACACTGAAGAAACAGGGAAATAAATGGCTTCCAAAGTCAGTATCGGATTTGGAAAATTATCTTAAACAATTCATGGTTCCAATACCACACTATGAAGAGAAAGAGTGTAGAGGGCTGCAAAAGAATATTGCTTACTCGCTTCAACACCTCGAATTTATACATCGCTGTGGCGAAGACTTAAATCTTACTTCCGTTCTTTGGAATCAAAACGCGAAAACGTTCATCATAGTAGCGTGTTCAATTATTGAGGCTCTATTTTTTTACCTACTTCGCGCACGCGGTAAAGCTGCAACTACTTCATGGAAATCCTATCGCAAGTTATCAGGGCAGGAGTTTGAAGATTCTGATGGGAAGAAGAAAAAAATTAATATGGAAATCTTTGAAAAGGTTAAGCCAGAAATTTACCAAGAAATGAGTTTTGATAAAATGTGCCAGCGCGTCGAGTCAAAAAAGCTTGTTGCATTGGGAAATGACGAATTCTTTAAGAACCTTCCATATCTCCGTCAGATTAGAAATCGTGTTCATGTTCACATTGTGAAAGATGACACCGACACTGATTATCTAAAAATCCAGCAAAAGGAATACAATTTAGCAAGAAAAGTTCTTTTCACCCTACTAACTTCCGAGCTTTTTCCTAATGTTAGAGAAGACTTGTTTGATTATCTTAAGGTAGATGAGACGACGAAATACTGAGAAATCCACCATTGCAAGGATTTTTGACTATTTCTAATGCGTTGCAGTGGCGACTTCAGTATGGAAGAGTCATTGAGCGCGCTGGACAACAGGAAGGCGTTATCGCAGTTTATAAATCTAACCGATGAGTTCCAACGATCGCAAAACAAGACTAGAATACGGCGATTTTCAGACACCGCCGGCATTAGCCGAGATGGTATGTCGAAAATTAGTAGAACTTAATGTCAATCCAAACACTATCATTGAGCCGACGTGCGGAGTCGGTAATTTTATTGAAGCTGCTGCACGTTCGTTTCCATCCGCAGCGAAGATTATCGGGGTTGAAATAAATCAAAATTACTTAACAGAAATCAGACTAAATAAGCAATTATTTCAGGATGAGAGATGCGATATTTTTCATGGAGATTTCTTTCGATTTAATTGGAAATCGTTAGTTGATCAATACACAAATAGACTGCTTGTACTCGGCAATTTTCCTTGGGTGACAAACTCACAACAAGGAACTTTTGGTAGCGAAAATTTACCTAAAAAAAACAACTTTCAAAATCACAAAGGCTTAGATGCTCTCACAGGTAAGAGTAACTTTGATATCTCAGAATGGATGCTGATTCAGGCGGTGCAATGGCTGCAAAAGCGCGATGCTTATCTGGCCATGCTTTGCAAGACTTCTACTGCTAGAAAGTTATTGAATTACATTCACTCTCAAAAACTCTATCTCGCTGACTGTGCAACTTACACAATAGATGCCAAAAAATATTTTGATGCAAATGTTGATGCTTGTTTGTTAGTTTGCAAATTTGACAGTTATTCGCGAAACTACTTCTGTGATGTATTTAGCAGTTTAGAAACTTCGGACTGTCACCGAATTGGATATCATAATAATCTCTTGGTTAAGGATATCGATGCTTTCAGTAAATTGAGTAATTTATATGCGGTGGATTCAGGGACAAAATGGCGATCGGGTGTAAAGCATGACTGTGCGAATGTGATGGAGTTTCGGAAAATTGACAATTATTTTGTAAATACCTTGGGAGAAGTTGCCGATATTGAGGAAACTTATCTGTTTCCACTGCTCAAAGGATCTGGTGTTGCTCAAAATCGAATTAATGCTACCGATCGCTATATGCTAATTACTCAAAAATTCATCGGAGAATCAACAGAAAATATCCAAAAAATTGCCCCTAAAACGGGGCGATATCTGGAGTCTCGCGGGCAATATCTAGATAATCGAAAAAGCAAAATTTATGAAAATAACCCTAGATTTGCGATTTTTGGAGTGGGCGATTATACCTTCAAACCTTGGAAAATTGCGATCGGCGGGCTTTATAAAAAATTGGAGTTTAGGTTAATCGGCGAAATCGCTAATAAACCTGTAGTTTTTGATGATACTGTTTACTTCCTAAGTTTTGATGATGAGGGAGTTGCACGTCAAACTTTTGAGCTTTTGAATTCATCGGCTGCAATTAAGTTTTATTCTGCGATCGTATTTTGGGATGAAAAGCGTCCGATCAAATCGAGTGTCTTAAATTGTCTGAATCTGTCATTGCTGGCAGATTCGGAGTTTGTAACCGCAGATGCACGCGGATGAGTATAGTTCTGCTATTTTTGACCGAATACGTAAAAAGTGGTGATATCGTTCCAAATTCCTTGCTGGGTTTGCAATGCTTCTATTTCTGCTTCAAATTCGGCCTTGGCTTGTGCTAATTGCTCAGTTGAAAGTGTTGATAACGGCGGGGGATATTGTCCAGGGGCGGGATGAGAATTTCCGGCCCACATTGCTTTTGCTTTTTCTAAACTGATATAGCTGCCATCTTGTTCAATCTTAATTTCTATTTCCTTAAATCCTGCTTCTTCGAGTAGTCTGTGGCACTTTTCAACAGTGCCTGTGGGTTTGCTCATATTGAAGGAAATACCGTGTTTTTCGGCTACTTGCTGCGTCACAACTCCGCCTACAAAAGCGGTGTCGGCAAAGGCATGAAAGCCAATTATTCCTCCTGGTTTGAGGAATGTGTACCAATGCGTGAGGGCGACGTGCAGATCCGACATCCAGATGAAGGCAGAGGCACAAAAAATGCGATCGCAAACATTACGTGGTAAGTCGATATTTTCGGCATCCCTTAGCAAAAATTCTGTATTATTAAGCTTTAATTCGAGAGCTTTTTTTCTGGCTACATCGAGCATTCCATGCGAAATATCTACGCCAATAACTAGACCTTCAGTACCGACAATTTGAGCGGCTGCGATCGCCACATGACCCGTTCCCGTTGCAATGTCTAAAACCGTTTGTCCGCGACTCACTCGTCCGTATTCAACGAGACGCTGAGCAATCTGCAAATGCCAATCGCTATTGTCATAACTTTGACTTCTGCGGGTGTACAAATCTGCGATTTCTTGTTTGTATTTGTCTAATTTAGGTTGGTTGTTCATAGAGCAAAATGATGAATAGATTCAATGTACCACTCAATTTCCGCATCCGTGCAAGTAATTCCATTCTGCCAAATTTCATATTCACTCAGATCGATATCTTCATTCCAAACCAGTGCATAACCACCAGGCTCAATTTTAAAGTTTCTGAAAAATCTAGGATTACCTAACGTCGCAAACATCGGATTCTCTAATAACTTAGAGATGTCATATTTTTTGATTTCAAGATTAGTAAACTTAACCATCAAGGTATTATCGTCAATAACTTTAGCAGAAACAATGCGCTCAGGTTTCATAATGAGGATTATTGTAGTAGAAATAATAGCACAATGACAGACCATCGCCACTAACTTCAATCATTCCGCAAAGCTGCGATCGGATCTAACCTAGCAGCATTCCGTGCCGGCAAGACTCCAGCCAATAAGCCTACTGTAAAGGATAGTCCAAAACCGGCTGCGATCGACCATACTGAAATTACAAACGGAAAACTAAATGCTGTCGCGGCCCCAAAGGCGATCGCAATTCCCAACCCAATACCAGCCGTACCGCCCACAGTCGAAACTAAAATCGATTCAGCCATGAATTGAATCAAAATAGCTGCATTGGTAGCACCTACAGCTTTGCGAATCCCGATTTCCTTAGTGCGCTCCACAACTGACACCAACATAATATTAGCAATCCCGATGCCGCCAACTACCAGGGAAATTCCGGCGATTGCCACTACCATCACTGTAAACAAACCTACCACATTGCTGAAAGTATTCACAATATCAACTTGATTAATCACTCGAAAATCATCCGGTTGTGGCGGATAGATATTGTGGCGCAAACGCATGATATTTTCTACTTGAAATTGAGCATCAGCTAAATCCGATTCCCCCGTAGTTTGTAACCAAAAACCAGAGATGGCAATTCCAGCCAAAGAATTTCTACCCACAATTCGAGCCGACATATTTTTCAGGGGAATATACACGCGATCGTCCTGATCCGTACCCCCTACCGAACCCTTGGGTTCCATCACTCCTATTACCTTGTAGCGCCCTCCCTGAATGCGAACATCGGCTGATAGGGCATTAGCACCAACTCCAAAAAGCTCGTCTCGCACCTTAGAACCAAGGACAACAACTGGTTCAGCAGCATTCAATTCATCCTCATTAAAAAACCGTCCTGCTTGAGGTTGAATGTTCTTGACATCGGGATAATTTAAATCAGTTCCTAATATAGAAGTAGATGAATTTTGTCCGCCATAAACAACTTGCACTTGGCGCTGCAAAAACGCCGAAATCGCCTTAACTGCCGGTGCTTGTTTGCCGATCGCCCTAGCGTCATCCCATGTCACAGTAGAAGCAGAACCACTACCCTGACTAACACCGCCCGATCGCGAAGCACCAGATAAAACCAACAGCACATTAGTACCCAAAGCCTTCAACTGTTCCTCAGTAGACTTTTGTACTCCCTGGCCCACCGAAGTAATCGCAATCACCGAAGATATGCCAATAATCACGCCCAGCATCGTCAAACTGGTACGCAACTTATTATTCCACAGCGCCTCAGTCGCCATGAACATAATTTGAACATTTGAGATTTTGTTAATAACTGGGGGAGTTTTTAATTTCATGTTATCGGTTATTTGTTATTTGTTATTTGTTATTGAGCGGGCAAATTTCTACTACTCAAATCTTGTACTTTTTCATGAACAGGCAAGATGCCTGTTCCACAAAAATTCAATTTTCTTGTGGGGTGGGCTTCTAGCCCGCCCAGAAAAGATTATTGCAAATAGTGCAAAATATCTCTTTTTATGAACAGGCAAGATGCCTGTTCCACAATAGATCAATTTTCTGCTTGTGGGGTGGGCTTCTAGCCCGCCCAGAAAAGATTATTCCAAATAGTGCAAAATATCCGATCTAACGCAAACGACTTCCACCACCCGGCTGCAAACCTGGAATTCCGCCCGATGATGGAGTTTGAGATTTAGGCCGCAAGCCAGGGGGGAAACTAATAAAAACCTTTTCATTTCCCTTCAAGCCCGATCGCACTTCCGTCTTATCATCAACCGTCATCCCCGTCTTAATCGGCACAAACAAAGGCTTCCCATCTTCACCACCAGTCACAAACACTCCCGTTTCCTTTTTTTGACGAACAATCGCCGCAGTCGGGACAACTAAAACATCCTTCAACTCACCCGCCTTAAACTCCACATTCACATTCATTCCCGATCGCAATAGTTTTTTAGCATCATCAAGAATTGAAGCTTTTACCTCAAAACTGGTAACATTTTGCTGGACAATTGACTGAGGTGAAATTTGATTAACTTTCCCAGTAAAAGTCTTTCCCGTATAAGCATCAGCTTGAATAGACGCATTTAAGCCGAGGCGGATTTGAGCAATATTACTTTCTGCCACATTCGCCACAACCTGATTTTTTGAAGCTAAAGACAAAATCGAAGAAGAAGTTGCCGATGTCACCGCACTACCTGCTGTTGTCGGTGTCACAAAAGCTCCTGGATCGGCATATTTGCGGGTGACAGTACCGCTGAAAGGAGCGCGAATTTTCGTATCATTAATCAACGCTTGGACTGTTTGAAGACTACCTTTAGCCGAGAGAACTTGAGCCCGGGCGATCGCAATTTCTTCCGGCCGAGCACCACCTTGAATTAGTGCCAAAGCTTGCTGTTTTTGCTCCACTGCGGCTTCGGAAGCGGCGATGTCTTCGGATCGCGCCCCCGATCGCACTCCTGCCAAAACTTGCCGTTTTTGCTCGACTGCTGCTGCGGAAGCCGCAATATCTTCCGGGCGAGCACCAGCTTGAATTAGCGCCAAAGCTTGCTGTTTTTGTTCAACTGCGGCCCGCGCAGCAGCGATGTCTTCCGGGCGCGAACCAGCTTGCAACAAAGCTACAGCTTGTTGAGCTTGTCTGACTTGAGTTTGAGCTCGATCGCGCGCGGTGCGAGAAGTATTCACAATTTGAAGAGAAATGGCCCCCGATGTGTAGAGTTCCTGATTTCTTTGAAAGTCTTCTTCTGCTTGTTTTTTGGCATATTCAGCATCCCTAAGTTTCGCGCTTGCTTGGGCAATATCTTCAGGGCGATTGCCCTTGAGCAATTTTTGAAGAGTTGCTTGTTGTTCTGCTAATTGGGCCTTTGCTGCTGCAATATCTTGACTGCGATTCCCATTGAGCAATTTTTGCAGGTTTGCTTGTTGTTCATTTACTTGGGCTTGGGCGGCGGCAATATCCTGAGTGCGATTACCGTTAAGTAATTTTTCCAAACTGGCTTGTTGTTCAGCTAATTGAGCCTTTGCTACTGCAATATCTTCGACTCGATTACCATTGAGTAATTTTTGCAAGTTGGCTTCGGCTGAGGCGAGTTGTCCGCGATTTTGAGTCAATTGTCCTTGCAGGTTGGAGTCATCCATTTGGGCGAGAATCTGCCCTGTTTTAACAGTGTCTCCTTCTTTAACCAGTAAAGTTTTGAGCACTCCTGAAGTTTTGGGGCTGACGTTAACACTCCTTTCGGGTACTATTGTGCCATTTGCGGAAATGGCGATCGGCAAATTCACCCTTTCTACAGCAACGGTTTTTTCCTTGCGTCTGCTTTCACGGCGCGATTTGACTGCGAGTTGGCTGTAAGCTGTGTAGCCGACTCCGGCGAGTAGGGAGGCAGCGAGGAGTCCGCTTAACCAGGGAGTCAGCCCTTTTTTAATCTGAAACTGCTTTAGGAAGTACATATAAGTTAGACCGATCGGGCGTCTGCTTCATTTTGACCGATCGGGAACCGAAAAGGTTCAATTTAAGTCTGGCTAATTTTTTTTGGTTGTGGTGTTGTGTCGGATTATTTTGGATAATAATGAAATCAGCTACGATCAATTGAGAATCTCGATCGATGAGGAACGCAGACATGAGCATTCAATTAGAGTTACCGCCGGAGTTAGAAAGTCAACTATCTACTGAAGCCTTACGACTAAACCTACCTTTATCTGAGTACATACTACGTGTTTTATCGATCAGAGAAGTTCTGAGTAACCCACCTAAAACTGGAGCAGAACTTGTTGCTTACTGGCAAAGTGAAGGAGTCATCAACTCACGACCTGATATTACCGATAGTCAATTATATGCTCGAAACCTGCGCCATCATTTCTATCCTGCTTGAGCAATAATTTTCCCTATATCTTGAGGCGTTGCACCTGTTGCCAGGATTGCGCGTATTAACAGTTCAATAGAAACCGAATCTTCGCCATTTTCAGCCTTGGCAATACGAGGTTGACTGGAGTTGATTTTATCGGCTAACTCTGCCTGTGTCATCAATTTTTGCCGACCTTAATTGAGATTAAGACTGAGGGCTAACTTAATCTCAATTAAGGTCGATTCCTCTGGTGAAAGTTCTAAGAATTCCGAGGCAGATCCGATTTTCCAGCCTCGATCTTCTAGACGCTTCTTTTTCGCTTGATCCATAACATTAGTCCTCTATATCCGTGTCATATTATATCATATCTGATATAATTATGGCGAAGATCGTCATTCGAGGTAACAGTTGCTATGACTTACCCTAAGAAGAAAAAAGGTTTCCGCACCATCAATGTTGAAGGGCAAGAATTCCGTTGGCATTTCCGCCCTTCTTTTGACGACGACTACTTGACTTTGCAAGGGAGTGTTTCATCTGGCGAGCAGTTAATTGTTATCATGCGTTATCCGTGGTTGCCAATCAACGGTTTCCATTTAACCGATGGCGGTAATGTGTTCCATTTGCACAAAGCAGCCTGGATCGTCACTAGCAAATTTGCTCGGACAGCTATCTTGCATGGTATTGCTAACGGCTGGAAACCAAACGATCGCCGTCCACCCCTGTTCTGCGTTTATAGTGAAGGAACCTTTTCATCTATGACACCGCAACGCGAAACATCGGTTACATATTCCTAGAAAGAGTTATAAAGCCGTCACAAATAGGAGAAAATATGCTCGAACTCAGACCAACCTGTGAGCATTGCAACAAGGCGTTGCCACCAGACTCGCTTGATGCACGCATCTGTACCTATGAATGCACTTTTTGCGCTACCTGTGTGGAGAGCATTTTGGGTAAAAATATTTGTCCGAATTGTGGTGGTGGCTTTGTTCTGAGACCAATCAGGCCATCAAAAAACTGGAGAGACAACAACTATCTTAGCAACGATCCGGCGATCGCCAAAGTCAAATACAGGCCAGTGGATCTAGAGGCTTATGCAAAGCTTGTGGCGGTAATTGGCAGCTTAGCTCCGGAAAAGCGGTAAGGCATTTAATGATTTTACCTGCCAGCCATCAAAACCTGTTCAGCAGTCAGTTTTAAGTCTGGGAAAGTTAGAGAGACGATGGTCTGATTGCCCCGAATCTGTTGAATTTGATATTCCCCATTCACTAAAGTGCAAATAGAAAGGGTGGGTTTTTTAGGCTTTCCAATGTGTTGAGTACCACCTAATCCTGCGTAGTCCGCAATCCAATATTCAGGAATACCTAAAACTGCGTAGTCTTCAACTTTACGAGAATAGTCATTTTGCCAGTTACTACTAACAACTTCCGCCACAAATTTAATCGAACTGCCCAGTGTTAGAATCGACTCACCAGACCAAAGCAGTTCTTTAGTAAGTTCATTTCGATCGACAACTGCAACATCAGGTCGAAATGCTGTCATACCAATATTTGAAGGGCGCAATAGTCCCCGCTGAAGGACAAACCAAGGTAAGCCTGTTCCGTCGATCTGGACACATATTTTTGTGGTAATGAAGGCTGCAACCTCCTCATGGGGGCCTGTGGGTTCCAAGTCGAATACCTCTCCATCGATCAGCTCATAGCGATTATCGCCACCATAACGGGCGATAAACTCGTCAAAGCTGAGTGGTTTCTGTTGTATTGGTTGGTCGATCGCAATGGTCATAGCTCAACTTAGCCCAATCAATTCCTTTAGTCTATCAGATGGACAAACTGGTTAGATCGATCGAACTTGTGAAAAGTTCGATCGCCCATTTCCTCCTTAACAAACAGCAGCCACGCCCAACTCTGTAATCGCCGCCTCCGGGCCCACCAAAGAAATATACGGTTCGACGAAGTATTTGTGAGCAGCTTCCCTAGCTTCAGCAGCAGTAACTGCCGCAATTTCTGCTTGAAACTGCTCGTCAAATTTAATTCCCAATTCCAGGATTTCGTACCAACCTAAAACTTGGGCAATTTGCGAATTGGTTTGTTTTCCTAAAGCATATTGACCGAGCATTTTATTCTTGCAAGCTTGCAATTCTTCTTCGCTTAGTTGGGTGTTGGCGAGTCGATCGACTTCTGTACGCAATCCTTCAAAAGCAGTCACCGTATTTTCGGGTGCTGTACCCATGTACGCTACAAACTGAGCCGTGTCCAGGCGCGTCGCGTAGAGTGCCGAAACATCGTAAGCTAAGCCCCGCTTTTCCCGCAATTCCACAAACAACCGACTCGACAAACCGTTACCCAAATAGGTATTCAGTAACTTAATCGCTGCATAGTCGGGATTTTTGACCGAGGGCGCGAGGTAGCCCAGCATAATCACTGATTGCTGGGTATCTTGCGCCTTAGCCACGGATTGCGGGGAGGCTTTGAGGGGGGGAACGGTTAAAGTTGGGAGGGGTGTTAAAGGCGCTTTCCAGTCACCAAATGTACGATCGATCAGGGCGATCGCATCTTCGGTAGATATTCTGCCGGCTACCGAAATAACCACATTATCGGGACGGAAATAGGTTTTGTGGAACTGTTCGAGCTCGTTTCTGGTGAGCTTTGACATCGTAGCTTCCGTGCCCAAGGTGGAGAAAGCATAGGGATGTTCCTGATACATGGCGTGTCGCAATTGCTCGAAGGCGATCGCAAATGGTTGTTCTTGTTGCGATCGAATTGCCGATATCGCAATGCGGCGTTCGAGTTCGACTTCAGCTTCCGGGAAAGTGGGCGATCGCATCAATTCCGCAGCCAACTCCAAAATGTCCTGAAAATCGGCAACAACCGTCTTCAAACTCACTAAAAAATAGTCTGTAGTCGAGTCGGTACTCAATCTCGCTCCTACCGATTCTACACGTTCGGCAATTTCTAGCGAAGACAGGCGATCGGTTCCCTTAGTCATTACCGCCGACAGCAAGTGACACAATCCTGCTTGTTCCGGCTGTACGCAGCGGCTACCGGCGCGCAGGAATATCCTAGCTGCAATAATATCTGCTGCTGGATTTTCTGATGCTAAGACAACCATACCGTTGTCTAAAACCGTGCGCTGAATTTCATTTTTCATCATTAATTTAGTTAGTAATTGGGAATCGGTAATGGGGAATCGGTAATGGGTAATTGGTAATGGGTAATTGGTAATTACCAGAAATAATTGGTTGAAAGCCGGAACCTTGATTGGGAGAAATTAAAATCAGACTATTCATTACTCCAATCTTCTTCCTTCGTCAAGTGCTGTCAACTGTCAACTGTCAACTGTCAACTGAATCGATCGCCATTTTGCTATTTTCCATTTGCATTTTGTATGCTGTCAGACCGAGCAGAGCTTGATGCACGATCATACTAAATGTAACAAAATCTATCCGTAGGGTGCGGGCCAAACAGAGAAAACACCGGACAAACCAAGATTTATCCGGTATCAAAGATATTCATATTCTGTCCCTTTACCATCAGACTGGTTTGATCGCCACAGCCGCGTAGCGTTGGGGTGAGAGATATTGTTGAGCTAGGCGCTGGAGGTCTGATGGCTTAAATGACTGAATCCTGGTAGGATAGCTGAGCGCTAATTCGGCAGTGGCGATCGTACTGTAATATCCGTAAAGACCAGCTAACTGTCCCGGCGTTTCGAGGGAGAAAGCAAAGTCGTTGCACAGCAAACGCTTGCAGCGCATCAGTTCTGCCTCCGAAACCAGCTCAGATTGCAATTCCCAAAGCCGATCGCAAATTCGAGATTCCACCTCTTCTAGATCCTCGGCTTCCAAGACAGCACTAATCGTAAACAAACTCGATTCCCGTTGTAGCGAGAAAGAGCTTTCGATCGCGTGTACCAATTGTAATTCTTCCCGCAGTTCCCGGACTAAACGCGAACTCCGCCCATCTGCGAGCAACACAGAGATCAAATCCAAGCCGCAAGCACTTTGCAAGTGATCAACTCCCGGCCCACTCCACGCCATCATCAGTCGCGCTTGTTCCAATCGAGGAAGACAGAGTTCCTGACGGCGAATTTCTACTAACGGCGGTTCGGCTTCGGCGACAAATTTAGGACAATCCCACCTGTCAGAAAACCGATCGAATGCTTTCCCTGTGATATCTCTGGCTTCTTCTTCCTCAATTCCCCCGACTATCACCACAGTCATATTTTCCGGCTGATAGTGCGATCGATGAAAACAGCGCATTTCGTGGGGAGTTCGCGACATCAGCAACTCTTCCGTACCGAGTACCGATCGCCTGTAGGGATGTCGCTGGTAGACTGTTTCCATCATTGCTTGGAAACCCAGCCAATCGGGATCGTCTTGAGATTGTCGGATTTCTTCGAGTACCACATCTCGTTCGCGATCGAATTCCGCATCGGGAATCCCAGCACGCAACAGCAATTCTGCCAGTGGCTGCGCCGTTTCTGCTAAATAATCTGCCCCAGCGTTGACATAAAAATGGGCGTAGTCGTGACTTGTAGCTGCGTTGGCGACACCGCCGCGATTTTCGATTACTTGGTCAAATTCTCCAGGGGCGATCGCATCCGTCCCTTTAAATATCATGTGTTCTAGAAAATGAGCCATTCCCGACCAAGAATCCGGCTCCTTCGTAGCGCCAGCCCTCACCCACACGTCTAGCGCAACCACCGGTGTGGCCGAAATCCGCTGGTGAATGACCGTTAACCCATTGTGCAGCTTCCAGACCTTGGCTGGGAACTCTAAAGCAGTGAGCAGTTGAGACAAGCTAGTTATTCTTAAACTTCAGTTAACTTCGGCTTCAACTATAGTAGCGCTTTACTGATGTGCGATCGGGATTAATTGATACAAAAGTCAGTTGTCAGTTGTCAGTGGGCTGTTGTCTGTGGGTTGTGGTCATTCAGGAAGTAATTTTTGCTTTTTTTAAAACGACCTTAGCCTTAATTACTTACCATTTCTTGGTTTAAAAGTCAATAGGTTGCGCGGGATATTAATGAATCAGTCGGGAGAAAGAGGGAGTAATCAGAATATTTCCATAAATTAAAAGATGTAAGAACACTAAAGACATCGAGAGGAGAAACGACAGATGGTAGCTACCCTTGAAGATACCAAGCGCCAAGCGATCGCGATGAAATTAGCAGACATGAAAGCACTGCAAAACCTGCTGATCGCCAACGAGCAATTGTTCATCAATTCCTGCAACGACTCCGAACTGTGCGATCGCTTCCGGGATATGCTGGAGGACGATCGCAAAAACATGGGCGTATTGGAAACCACGATCGTCCAATACGGGATTCAATCCGAACCCAAAGAAACCACCACAAAAATGATCGAAGAAATTCAGAAACTCATGGAAGGTTCTGAACTCACAATGTTTGAAAAAGTCGGTCAGCACGAACTGCTCAAACACAAACAAACAATGGCCGGCTTGTTAATTCACAAAGCCGCTCAAGTAGTTGGCGCCGACATCGAAGCCGCCATTACTCCCCTCAACACAGTTAACTTTGAAAACCGCGCCCACCAAGAACAACTCAAAGGAGTTCTCGAAATTTTAGGAGTGCGCGAACTCACCGGAAAAGACCCCGATCAAGGCGTTTGGGCCCGCGTCCAAGACGCAATGGCTGCGATGACCGGCATCATCGGCGGTGCAGTTACCCGCACCAAAGAGGAGATGAACATCACCGAAATCATCTCCATGGATCACCGCAAAGTCGATACCATATTCATGGAAATCGAAAAAACCGACAATCCTCAAAAACTGCAAGAATTCTTCGGTCAACTTTACAAAGACTTAAGCGTTCATGCAGAAGCCGAAGAACAAATTGTCTATCCCGCAGTTCGCAGCTACTACAGCGATACCCAAGAACTGTACGACGAGCAAGCAGCAATGAAGCAAATGCTCGCCCAAATCAAGGCTCTCAACCCCAGTTCTTCTGATTTCAAAGCTCAAATCCAACAGCTAAAAAAAGCGGTTCAGGATCACGTTAAGGAAGAAGAAAACGATATGTTCCCTCAAATTCGCCGCAACCTGAGCGAAGCACAAATGGAACAAATGGCTACTCAATTCAAAGAAGCCAAGAGTACAATTCAGCAAGAAATGGCTGGCATTAGCTAATTGAGCAGCGAGCTAATTTCAATTCTAGCTAAAGCTAGAAAACAGCTCAACTGCAACCTATCAATCCCGCCACCAAGATGGCGGGATTACTATTTTAAAAAGCAGGAAAAAAGAAATATGAGGACTAAAGTCCTCAGTACAAACTTAAAAACAAGGTTTGTAGTAAGGAATTTAGTCCTTCTTAAAAACAAGGTTTGTAGTAAGGAATTTAGTCCTTCCTAACCATTAACTACAGATCCGCCGTTGGGATGCAAAATTTTACCTGTGATATAAATAAAGGTTTTGTGGCGGCGGGGAATCGTTCTTTTTGCCGATCGCAGTCTACTATAGCAATCCTAAATCATTTGTGTAATTCTTGTAGGGGCAATCCGACCCCTACTCCCCGTGGTTGCCCAATCTCAGAGGGCGGGCACTCTTGGCACCGCCCCTACATATCTGTATTAATCATTTAGGATTGCTATACTAAAGACAGTTTGTGCGATCGGCAAAAAAGTAAACTGCACCCCAAAACAATGTTTGACGTGCAGTTTAAACTAGCTAATTACTAATAGTTGAGTTTCAAACTAGAAACCCAACTTCAGATTAGAACACTTGGATTGGAGCAGGAGCAGCCAACAGCCAATCCTCAGACTTATCTTGTGTAGTTGCAAAAGTCAGCGAACTCGCTGTTTTCAAGGCCTCAAGATCGTCAAAGTTGGTAACAACTCCACTCGATGCGACGAATTCAGCGATACTGCTGGCTGTCACTGTAGCATCGGCACTGCCACCGTTAGTCAAAGGATCGTTGCTAACTGTAGCATCCATATCCGTACCGCCGGTCACTAGATCCAAGCTAGAAGCAGTTCTTGCTGGAGTCGCTACTGGCGCCGAAGGCGTAGTATTGGGTCCCGGCACGTTAAAGGTAACAGGATTAGGCCCTGTCCGGATCGGGAACGGGTTGGGCACGTTCGGATCGTCGAAAACTTCCAAAACCGAGTAAGTAGCCGGGAACAAATTCGGGAATAGAGCAATCCCTTGTGCGTTCGTTCTCACCAAAGGCTCAGTGGCGGCATCGTAACGATTGTTCCGGTTCAAATCCAAAGTAAATGGAACATTAGCCAGACGAGGTTCGGTTCCGTCTTGTACGCCGTTGCGGTTGTCGTCTCGGAATTTGGGAACTAACAAATCATAGCGGCGAGAGTTACCAATCAAAGCGCAAGTAAAGGTTTGATTGGGGCCCAAAACGATATTGAGCGGTTGAGTCGTCTGGAAGAAACCAGGAGGAGGTACTTCTCGCAGGTTGTAAGTACCGGGACGCAAATTTCTGAAAGCAAAAGTACCAAACTGATCGCTAGTGGTAGTTGCTTCCCCTGCATCCAGGGCGCCGTTGTTATTGGTATCGAGAAAAACAGTAACGCCGCTAATCGCCGGTTCGTTTCCGTCTCGATAGCCATTCAAGTTAAAGTCCTCGAATTTGCAACCAGTGATGTTGCTATTCGGTGTATTGGCAAAAGTAACGTTAGCGTCCTGAGTGCCTAGAGTTACCGGAACACCAGCAGTTGTCGAAGCCGAGAAACCAGCCGGTACGACTTCCCGCACCGTGTAATTGCCCAGTTGCAAGTTGGTAAATGCTCCTCTTCCTTGAGCATTCGTCTGTATTTGTTGTTCTCCGGCCTCAGGAGTGCCATTATTGTTGGTGTCTAGGAAGACAGTGACACCGCTAATTGGTGCTTCACCCTGAATAGGCTCGAAGCGACCGTTTCCGTTCAGGTCATTGTATTTGAATACAGTGATGTTAGGTAGAGTGTTTCCCACACCAGAATTACTTCCATTCCCAGTATTAGCTCCCACAGGAGTAAAGATAACTGCTGGTGAGGGGTTAGTCGCTGGGAAAGGTAAAGGGGTGTTGGCAAAAATCGGCCGCTCGCCTGTGGCCGCGATCGATCTTTCCCCAGCCTGTTGAACGCCGTCGCGGTTGGTATCTACGAATTTAGGGTCGTTTGGTTTCAGTGTATAGGTTGAATCTGTTACCAAGATCGGTTGCTCTCTGCTGATCGTACCCTGGAACCGTGCTTGCGGGCCTGGTGCCGAAACCAGAGCGGGGTTAGGAGTAGTTGCCACTGGAGCATTGAGGTTGCCTGGGGCGCCACCACCGGGCAGTGTCGCTGGAAAAATTTCCAAGACAGAGTAATTGGCAGCTCTCAAATCCCTGAAGGTAGCAACTCCGTTTACATCGGTGATAGCGATGGGTTCTGAGGCTTGATCCCAGCGACCGTTCCCGTTCAAATCTAAAATGAAGGGTACGTTAGCAATGGGGGGTTCAAAAACTCCATTGACCACATTTCGCGTGCCACTGCGGTCATTGTCCCGAAATTTGTTAATTTCAATTTGATAGAGGGGAGTGTCGCCAACTTGAGCGCAGGCAAAGGTTTGACCGGGGGCTACCGTTACGTCCAGTACAGGGATGTTGTTGGGTGGGGTGCTTTGGGGGAAATCTCTTTCTAGGGGTTCTCCGTTGATACCGTTGACTCGTTCTTCCCGAACTCTGTATGTTCCAGGTGTTACATTAAACGACCACGAACCATTTTTGTCTGATAATGTGTTAAGTTCCCCTGCATCTAATCGGCCGTTGGGGACGCTGCCGTTGCTGCCATCAAGATATATCCTGACATTTTTAATCCCCGGTTCATTCCCGTCTCGAAAGCCGTCGGCATCTATGTCTAAGTATTTGCATCCAACAATCCGGCTGCCCACAAGCTGGGTGTTGCCAAAGAAAACGTTGGTGTTTGTGTTTCCAACAGTGACAGCGAGGGGATTCGGAGTCGTGGTACGGAAACCAGCCGGTACTGTTGTTTCTGTGACTACGTAGTTGCCGGGAACCAGATTTATGAACGAGAACCCTCCGTTAGCGTCTGTAAGGACGGAGATATCGCCTGTATCTAATCGGCCGTTGCTGCCGATCGCAGGTTCGAGGAGAATGGGAATGTTTGCCAGACCTGGTTCATTTGCCTGTCTGATCCCATCCGCGTTCAAGTCATTGAACTTGATACCTAAAATTGCCGGGCCTGTATTCCCAACCTGTAATTGCTGGGCAATCCGCTCTTCGCTAGTTAAATTTGCCATGATTTCTCTCCTTCACACCTAAATCCACGTAAATTACAGACTACTGTATGGGTTTGTCAATAGCTGAGTAGTTTTTGCTAGTCGCTGACAATTGCCACTCGATTTTACATACGTCTGTGCTTGAGGTAATGTTCCCCATCTCACACAACAATGCCTCAAGCTTTGTCGCTGGCCAGTATATCAGGTTTTGAAGAGCCCTGGCAATTTGAGGGCAACATCTTTAAGATTTGCACGCCTTCTCTCTCCGTACATACTTGCTGGTTTGAGCTCTAAAAAGGCCTTGATTGAGTGCTCCAGCCGATCGCAAGTCGGGCGGCATCGTTCAGGTTTGTCATGGTTTGCTGTAAACAGACGATCGCAGGCTCTGGGATTGCCTCTTCACAACAAGCTCTTCACAACAAGCTTTAGACCGATCGAGCTACCGGACTGGATATGATTTGCTTTCCCTGAAAATATGCCGATCGGGGTTAGGGGAACTGTCTGATAGTTTCTGACTTACGCTCAATGCTACAGATACATTTAACCCGGCAAATCCAGGACTAAGCCTGATACTACCGTGTATGGCAAGACAGAAAAAGCTGCAAGCTCTCCTGTCAAGGAGGTATCTCTCAAAGCTTTCAACAAGATATTGAAAGCGCCATTTGAATTTATGTCCACACTTTGAACGGGTTTTTGATATGTATTCTTCCGTTATGCCTACTACAAAACTGCCATATTTAACAGCTTGATGCTTCAACATTTCCTGGAAACGATAATGACTCAAAGTGACCATGCTCTTAGCTGTTTTAGTCGCTAAAGCATTTTTTTTCTCAATCTACACTACCAGCTTTTACCTAATTATTCAAGAAGTTTCTAGAAAATCATTTACTTTGTATCAACAGCCTCTGAAATATTTCACCCAATATACAACAAGCCAGCTTCGGGGTTCCCGGAACTTACGCTTGAGTCTTGGACGCTGCCAAGAATAGGGTATCACGCGATCGCCCTTTAATCTGTTCCTGATTTTTATTTGCAGTTTGGCATTCCGGGCGATCGAGCTTTATTCAAAACTAAATCACCTACCCGAACGAGTTTCCAGATCCCAATTAATTAATTCATTGGTCTTGACAAATCCGGCGATTTGTGGACTAGGCTCCCAAATGACATTTTGTTGCCCAAAGTTAGGAATATTGCCTACATTCGCGGCAGGTCGATCGAGCAAAAGATCGCTAATTTGATAACTATCGCGACCCGCGATCGCCAGCGAGGTATCCGCCCCCATATTGCCTACAGGTTCGCCCCCATAGCTAGCATCCGTCAGCGGGTCGCCTTTCAAGGATTTAGCCGATGGCTTACGCCCCGCTACGCTACGACTTTCAGGATCTCCAGTCAGCAAATCGATGCTGCTAGCCCGAACATCTGCCGAGACAACCACCAGCGCAGGCGGAGTTGTTTGAATGAAACCGGGCGGCGGAACTTCCCTAATGATGTAACTACCTACCGGAACATTGCGGAAACTGTAATTGCCCTGACTGTCGCTAAAGTTACTGGCTTCGCCCGGATCTAAACGGCTGTTGTTATTGAGGTCAATGTAAATTTGGGTATTGGCGATCGGCGGTTCCCCGGGGTCTAGGCGGCCGTTGGCATTAAAATCGTTAAATTTCACACCGCTAATCGTACCAGTCACCAACACGTTACCAAAGCTGAGATTGGTGGCATTTGTGCCGTTACCCACGGCGATCGGAGTCGGATTTGGCGTAGTTTGTCGGAAACCGGGCTGCGGGACTTCTCTCACCGAATAAATGCCTTGGGGCAAATTGATAAAAGAGAAATTACCTTGGGGGTTTGTTAAAGTCGAAGGTTCGTTGGGATCTCGGACATTGTTGTTGTTGGTGTCGAGGTAAATCGGCCAGTTGGCAACTCTCGGTTCCGTCGGTTCGTTGACACCGTTAGCGTTGAGGTCGTTGAACTTAAAGCCGCTGATGCTGCCGGTGGGGAAATTGTTGCCGAAATTGACCCCGACAGCGTTGGTATTGCCCGTAATGTCGATCGACCCTGGATTTGGCGTAGTCTGTATCCATCCCGGTTGCTGAACTTCCCTCACCAAATACCGGCCCGGGGAAACATTGGCAAAAGTGTAGTTGCCTTGGGGGTTTGTGATGGTATTGGGTTCCCCCGGATCTAACCTGTTGTTGGCGTTGAGGTCGAGGTAAATTTGCCAGTTAACCAGAGGCGGATCTGTCGCGTCTCGGACACTGTTGGCATTGAGGTCATTGTATTTGAGACCGCTGATGCTGCCGACAAAAAACACATTGCCAAAGTTAATATCTGTGGTGGTCACATTGGAAGTAACGTTAACCGGGCCCGGGTCGGGGGTAGTTTGGCGAAAACCCGGTTGCTGGACTTCTCTCACCAAATATGTATTTGCAGGAATATTGACAAAAGCGTAATTCCCTTGAAGGTTTGTAATAGTAGAAGGTTCGCCACCGTCTAGCCGATTGTTGCGGTTGAGGTCGAGGTAAATCTGCCAGTTAGCTAGGGGCGGTTCCCCCGGATCGAGGCGAGCATTGCTGTTGATGTCGTTGAATTTTGTACCTGCGATCGTCCCAGCGTTGAAATTATTGCCAAAATTAATATTGCTAGCATTTGTCCCGCTGGTTATTGTTATGGGTGCGGGATTCGGGGTAGTTTGGCGAAAGTTCGGCTGCTGGACTTCCCTAACTTGATAAGTTCCCGGTGGCAGGTTGGCAAAGATGTAGTTGCCTTGGGCGTTGGTGAGGGTCGAAGGTTCACCGCCGTCGATCCGGTTGTTGTTGTTGAGGTCGAGGTAGATTTGCCAGTTGGGAATTGGCACATCACTGCCGTCGGGCCGCCCGTTGGCGTTGAAGTCGTTGTATTTGTTGCCGCTGATGCTGCCGACTTGGAAGTTGCCGATGTTGACATTGCCGATGTCTATTTGGCTAGCGGTTCTGGTGGGGTTGCTGGATTCGGTCATGGTGTTGAAGAAGGCCCAATGAACGCGGTTTAATCTTTAGCTCTACGGCAATCTAGCAGTTTTTTTGCCAATTGCAGCTATTTTAGGGGATTAATTTTTTTATCAAAGGGAAGGACTGGGAATCAAAAATGCCCTGTTTGGCCGATGCCCTGTTTGGCCGATGCCCTGTTTGGCCGATGCCCTGTTTGGCCGATGCCCTGTTTGCCCAATGCCCAATTTTTTCCAGATTTGATGTACGATCGCTACCAAGTTTTGTATCGGTCGAATTTCCCATGTCCCAAAACCTGACAGCAAGCTGGAATAAAGCCCGCGAAGTTCCGAGTTTACTCCTCGGCTGGAGTTTGTGCGGTTTATTGGCACTGGGCGCGATCGCCTCTACTCCTGCTAATGCACAGCTACCAACATCTGAACCAGGCAATAATAACAGCCCGATCGCCCAAACAGGTGCGATCGTCCGCCCCGCGCTCAAAATCGGCAGTCGCGGCTCAGATGTTACCGAACTCCAAGCTGCTCTTAAATTATTGGGATTTTATAACGGCGAGGTAGACGGGATTTTCTCGCAAAGCACCGCTAAAGCTGTGTCTCAGTTTCAGGAAGCAGCAGGCATCGCCCCAGACGGCATAGTCGGTAAAGATACTTGGAACCGGCTGTTTCCAGCGACTCCAGAGGCTAGCGTTGAAAAGCCGATCGCCAACGCTCCTGCAACCCCCGAAAACTCGGAGATTAGCCCTCAACCGCAGCCCACCAATTTTCCTGTTTTGAGAAGACGAATGCGGGGGCCGGCAGTCAGAGAGTTGCAAGAGCGACTGAGGGCCAAGGGATTTTTGCGCGCGAGTGCTGACGGCGTGTTCGGGCGCGAAACTGAAGTTGCTGTCAAGGCTGCTCAACGAAAATATCAACTACCAGCAGACGGCATTGTCGGCCGCGCTACTTGGGAAGCCCTGCTGCGTTGAGAGCAAACAAATCTTGCCGGATATGCACATTGGGAGATCTGGCGATCGTACAAATTGTTAATAATTGCTTTGGGAATTATTTCGGCGCATCAAAAACTGTCAACTTTAGTAAACAAAGTATTCTTAGGCGGGGAGTTGGTGTTAGTTTAAATACATGAGGGGCAGAAACCAAGCAGCACAAAAAACTTGGATAAAAAATTTGAATTAGAGAGTTTGTCCCGCTCGGCTCTAGTTCGCAGGCAACGCCTGAATCGTGTAGTTTATTAGCAGATAAAAGAAAGGTTGATATTGCGCTCGGAATTTGTGAAATAGCTTGAGGCGATTTGAGAAATCGACAGTTATCAAGTTAAAATTGCGATCGCACAATCAAACACAGAAGTCTGAATAGGCTCCGCTAATAGCTAGCTCCCTCGCAGAGCAGTTGCCAAAAAGTTCACCTTAGTAGTAGTTGTTTGCTGAATTTCAGCAGAGCTAAAAACCCACTTGAATCAATTTAACTCACAAATGTTTTAGGGTCTGGCATCCGATATGCTAGGCCCTAAAATAGTTGACAGTTGACAGTTGACAGTTGACAGTTGGTAGTGGACAGTTGACAAACTAATAGACCTCTTGCAAAAGTTCTTTTAATAAAATTTTGGAACGGGCAAGATGCCCGTTTCACAAGAAAAAACATTTTTTTTGGAACGGGCATCTTGCCCGTCCTAGTTATTTTTGGAAGATATCAACTGACAACTGACAACTGTCAACTGTCAACTGTCATTTGATATCTTCGATCCGAGCATTCAAGCCATTAGCGGTGAGAATTTGTAGCAATTCTTCAGCTTTTTCGCGTTCTTGAAAAACACCAGCTTGAATCACCGATCGCCCGTTGGTAAAAGTCCGAAAAGCATCGGGAACCAAAGATAGCATTTTTTGTCGATCGCCCGAACTCTCGGCATCCACCACAACTCGATACCGGAAACCTAAAGCAGAAGCTCGATCGACTGACGGCGAATTTTCGGAATCGGGCAGAGAATTCCCCCCTAAACCAGCGGGTACGTAGCCACCCCTTCCTAGAGGAATGTTGCGGCCCGGAACCGGCAATTTACCCTCGGAAGTAATCGCACTCGAACTATCAAAATTGGGCGGAATCATTGGTTGTTGTACCGAACTTTCTCGAACGGATCTAGCATCTGGATCGGGTACAGGAATTGCGATCGCCCCTGTTCCTTCAGCAGCAGCATCGGCGTTTCTCGGAGGAAGCAGAGGCCGCAACTGAGTGCTGGCGGGTGCCGGTCGCCTGGAAACTGGCGCTGGTGGCGCAATTGGCGCTCTTTCAACCCTGGGAGTTAATCGCCCGGGAGTGTAAGCAGGGAGAGAAGTTTCTGGGCCGCCGATACTCGAAGGTCGATCGACCCTTAGCTGCAAAGCAGTTCCCGCAATGGGTGGAGGCGGGCTAAAAGTTCCCGCCACATCAACCGATCCCGTTGTCCGATTGCTCAACAATTGATTGCCGTAAGCGGGGATTACTTGACCTTTCGCCGCATTGTTTATATCGTACTGGCCGTTATTGCGAATCACATTCCCCCCCGGTTCCGCCGAAGTTCCCAAATCTGGCAGAGCTCTGGATATCGCCACAATTCCATCTCGGCGATTGCTTTCGATATAATTGTTGCGAAGTATCGGTCTGGCATCAGCTTGCACCACCACGCCGTCTTTATTCCGAGTAATTTTGTTGCCGATTAACAAAGGCGAAGCGTTCTGGGCGACATTCACCCCAAATCCGGTGTCTTCAAACACATTATCTCGAACTTCCGGGCGAGACTCCCCAAAAATCGTAATCCCGTTAGCTCCATTTTTCGAGAAAAAATTCCCGCCAATCGTCGGCCTTCCAGTACCAACTACCGAAATGCCGTCGTGAGTGCTACCTGAAAAAGTATTGTTAACAACCGTCGGAGAACTCGATTCGATCCACAAAGCGTAACCGCGATAGTTGGTATTTGTTACCGTCACCCCGCTGAGTCCTGCCCCGTCTGCGCCTAAAATCGCGATATTTTGACCAGCCGAAGTCGGACTGATAAACTCTCCTCCGCCTTTGATGACAATATTTTGGCCGCGAGTGTTGGGATTTCCTTGAACAGTCACGCTGGGCCTGAGCATTAATGGAAATTTTTCGCCGCTTTGAGCGCTGTAAGTACCGGGCGCTAGTAAAATCGCGGTTTTCGGCGGGGCGACGCTGAGGGCGTAGGTGAGGGTTTTGAACGGCGCTCCATCGCTGCCATTACCTGCTGTGTCGCTGCCACCGCTGGAACTCACGTAGAGTATGTTAATGTCGCTGTCTGGCGCTTGGGAAAGTAGCTGCACGGAGCCAGTCTCGACAGCGATCGCCGAGGATTGAGGGTGGCAAAAAGCCGTGCTGGCAAAGACGAGGAGCAGGCAAGAACTTAAACTCTTGCTTGGCAATCGACTTTTTTTGCACTTGCTCTGTTTGGAATTTAGGATCATAAAAAAACACAATTTATCTTTGAGCCAAATTTCGCATCCCGTGTTTCGTGTCGGGTTTGCGCGATCGCAGTTTAATGTCACCCACCTGCTGGGGTTTTCTGCTGTTAATCTTTTGTTTTGTCCTGCTAACCTAACGGCTTTCCTCCGAAGTGTGGTATGCAGCTTCACGATTCCACTCTGATCAAGTTTGCTCTATTATGCTTTGTTTTCTTGAAATGCCATAAAACTTAAAAATTTGTCAAATTTAGATCGGTTGATGGCAGAATTAGGTCGATCGCCTTCACCACAATCTTGAGGGCATGGGAGAATGTAGCAGTTTGACCGCTAGCACTTAGTTTAATCAAGGTGGTTCTGATTGACATCCTCCCCGCCTTCTTAACGGCGAGGATTCCTAAGCATCACTACTTAGGTTTCTGCTTCTTCCCTTTGAGGGGTTTCGCACCAGCCTTAACAGATTTACTCTGTTCGGGTCTGACGGTCGCTCCACAGACTGATACGGCAAGTCCTGCCGCCAAAATGTTTTTTGCCGCATTGATATCTCGATCGTGGTGCGTTTTACACTGAGGGCAATCCCACTCCCTGATATTCAACGGCAGATTTTCAACGATGTGACCGCAATTGCCACACCGTTTTGAACTCGGAAACCATCTGTCAATCTTGATTAAAGTACGACCGTACCAATCGCACTTGTATTCAAGTTGCCTGACCAATTCACCCCAACTTGCATCGCTTATAGCTAGGGCTAGTTTCCGGTTCTTGACCATATTCTTCACAGCTAAATTCTCGACGGCGATGGTTTGGTTCTCGCGCACCAACCGCGTTGTTAACTTGTGAAGGTTATCTTTTCTTGCATCGGCGATTTCTTGATGCACTCTCGCTACTTTAATCCGTGCTTTGTCTCGGTTGTTTGACCCTTTGAGCTTTCGGTTTAAAGCTTTATGCGCTCTTCTCAACTTGCGATATTTTACCTTGAATCCTTTGGGATTGGCAATCTTTTCGCCCGTACTAAGAGCAAGTAAACTTGTAATGCCCAAGTCAATACCAACTTGATTGCCTGAAGGAGGTAACGCCTCAATCTCAACATCCACCAATAGAGAAACCGACCACCTGCCAGACGGGGAAAGCTTTACGGTGATAGTTGATGGTGTCGCACTCGTCGGCAATGTTCGGCTCCAGCGAATAGGCAATGCTTGCGCGCATTTTGCTAAATAGACTTGTCCATTCTTGAACTTAAATGCCGACTTGGTGAACTCTGCACTACCACCGTTTCGTTTTTTTTTAAGTTAGGATACTTTGCCCGCCCATCAAAAAAGTTAGTGTAAGCAGTTTGTAAGTGACGCAAACACTGCTGTAACGGTACGCAACTAACTTCGTTGAGAAAATCTAGTTCTTCAGTTTTCTTCCATTCTGTTAGCATACTAGAAGTCTCAGCATACCCTACTCGTTTTTGGTCTTTGTACCATGCCTCGGTTCTTACAGCCAAGGCACGGTTATATACTAAACGAGCGCAACCCATTGTCCGTCGCAACAAACTTTCTTGTTCCGGCGTTGGGTAGAATCGATAGCTGAAGGCTTTTAGTGTCATATTTACAGTCTAGCATTTCGATTGTGATATTACGCTAGACTCAATGTAAAATCTTTGTAAAGCCGTCGTAGAACGACGGGGTTTCTACCAATTTTTCTGAATGACCGAGAAACAAAACAGAACTTTACCGGCACAGCCAGCCCTCTGCCGGATTTTAGATGCAAATCTAGATCGATCGCGCGAAGGGTTGAGAATTATTGAAGAATGGTGCAGGTTTGGTCTCAACAGCGCCGATTTAGCCCTCGTGTGCAAGCAATTGCGCCAGGAATTGGCTTTTTGGCACACCCCAGAATTACGCAGCGCTAGGGATACGCCGGCAGATCCGGGTACGGAGTTGACTCACCCGCAGGAAGAACAGCGTGGCAGCATTCAGCAGCTACTGGCGGCGAATTTTTGTCGGGTGGAGGAAGCTTTGCGGGTACTGGAAGAGTACGGTAAAGTTTACGATCCGAATATGGGCAAGGCTTTTAAGCAGATGCGCTATCGAGTGTATACTCTCGAAAGTGATTTGCTGGCTTACCGGCGCTACCAACAGTTACTTCGATCGCAGTTATACCTTGTAACCTCCCCCAAATACAACTTTTTAACAATCGTGGAAGCTGCTTTGCAAGGCGGAGTGACGTTGGTGCAGTACCGCGACAAAGCCTCAGACGACGGGGTAAAGCTGGCGAATGTGCGGCAGCTTTGCGAACTTTGTCACCGCTACGATGCTTTGTTGATTGTGAACGATCGCGTGGATTTGGCGATCGCCGCGGATGCTGACGGCGTACACTTAGGACAGCAAGATTTGTCTGTAGCGGAAGCGCGCAAGTTGCTCGGCCCGGGACGGATCATCGGTAGTTCCACGACGAATGGCGAAGAAATGCAGCGAGCGATTGATGCGGGAGCAGATTATATTGGAGTTGGGCCAGTGTACGAAACTCCAACGAAGGCAAACAAGCCGGCGACGGGTTTGGACTACGTGCGGTATGCTGCTAGTAAGTCGCCTGTTCCTTGGTTTGCGATCGGCGGAATAGACATCAACAACCTCGATGAAGTATTGAATGCCGGAGCTCAAAGAGTTGCCACAGTGCGATCGATTATGGATGCAGAACAGCCTACTTTAGTCACGCAATTTTTCATCTCGCAGTTGATTCGGATGCAGAATTTGAAAGCTCAGAAAGCTTTGCAGGCGACAACCTAGGTTGATTGGCGATTTATCGGGCGGGTTTCGTGCACGAATTCTGTGGATAAAATATAATTTTTGTACAAAACCCGCCCTGAAACTGATAATATTTGAGTGATGACAAATCAAATTGCGCTGCAAGTTAACGGAGAAAATCGCAATTGTGCGATCGACACACCATTACCAAAATTACTAGAACAACTAGGATTAAACCCGCGCTTAGTAGCTGTAGAGTACAACGGCGAAATCCTGCACAAACAATTTTGGGAAACCACACAGATAAAAGAGGGCGACATCCTAGAAGTTGTGACAATCGTCGGAGGAGGCTAACAGGTACGTAGTTGGGCTTCAGCCCTCTTAAGGTACGTAGTTGGGCTTCAGCCCTCTTAAGGTACGTAGTTGGGCTTCAGCCCTCTTCCAGGTACGTAGTTGGGCTTCAGCCCTCTTCCAGGTACGTTGTTGGGCTTCAGCCCTCTTCCAGGTACGTTGTTGGGCTTCAGCCCTCTTCCAGGTACGTTGTTGGGCTTCAGCCCTCTTTCGACTTGTAAAAAAAGCAAATTACTAGCCTAACAACCCCATTTCTGGCTACGTACCTGAATTTGGAGGGCTAAAGCCCAACAACGTACTTAATTTGGAGGGCTAAAGCCCAACAACGTACTTAATTTGGAGGGCTAAAGCCCAACAACGTACTTAATTTGGAGGGCTATATATGAATTCCCAGGCAAAACCCAGGAAGGCATAGAATTAAACCGCGACAGCTTCAGGTGCAACCACAGGATAAATGCTCACTTTCTTGCGAGTCTTACCCTTTCTTTCAAAAGTCACCACACCATCAACCAAAGCAAACAAAGTATCATCTCTGCCGATACCAACATTATTACCAGGGTGAACCTTAGTGCCGCGTTGACGAATCAAAATGTTGCCAGCTTTGACAACTTGACCGCCGTACTTTTTGACACCCAGACGCTGGGAATTAGAATCGCGTCCGTTACGTGTACTGCCTGTACCTTTCTTGTGGGCCATAATGTCCTCAACTTTATTTACTATTGTTTATTCTGATTCAATTTCGCCGGTTTGGGGAGTTTCAACAACTGCTTGAGTCAAATCTCTCGCTGCCAAAACAACACCATTGACTGTAATAGAGTCAATCATAAAACGAGTTGTTTCTTGACGGTGGCCTTTTTTCTTCCGAGTTTTCTTTTTCGGCTTCATCTTGTAGACGAGGACTTTGCGGCCCCGGAAATGCCGCAGCACAGTTCCTTCTACAGTGGCATTTTCTACTAGAGGCTGGCCGATGTGAACATCGTCTTCGTGCTGGATCAGAAATACTTTGTCGATCGTGACTTTGGATTCAGCTTCGACGTGAAGCAGTTCGATGTCGTAGAAGCGGCCTGGTTCTACCCGAAATTGTTTGCCGCCGGTTTCAATGATTGCGTAAGTCATGGGATGGTTGTTGAGATTGCCGTACAGGTAGCTGAGTAGTCAGTTGACAGTTGACAGTTGACAGTTGACAGTTGACAGTTGTCAATTGTTAATAACTTTTGGCTGTGGACTGCTCTCCAGCTTTTGGAATGTCTTAACCTGATCCGAGCCGGATTTAGACAGACAATCTACAATTATTGCTGATTCGGGTATTTTTGTCAAGTTAAAACGCACTTGATATTTTCTGATTTGGGACTTACGCATCAAAACCAAAGAAACCGGGTTTTTTCGGAGATCCTTCGTTACAGCCGACATCAAGGGCAAAAACCCGGTTTCTGACCACCTGTGCATAAGTCCTATTTTATTTATTTACGGAATGTTTAGAGAGTTGAATGTAGAATTTCTCAGACTCTCTATTCTAAAGCGCGGCGGGTAAAAATGGCAAATCGCATATTTAAACTCTTAACTACTGATATTAAAGAACTGTGTTCCGCCGAAGCAGCCGAGGGAATCGGAGAAGCAGGAAAAGCAGCCGCAGAATTGGCGAAAATGTTCAAAGAACAAGGGCTAGATAATAGCAATTTGCTGCTAGAAGTTTTGAACTCTCCCTTAGCTCAAGTTGTGGGAACTGGATTGCCATTTGTCGGGATGGCGGCGAAACTGCTAGTATTTTTCATGGAAAAAACTCAAGAGCAGCCGACTTTAGCTGAGTGCATTTTCCTCGTCAGTCAGGCGGCTTATCTCGAAAGTTTTAAGGGATTTATTGAACAAGACGCAAGCTTGTTAAATCGCATCGGGCAAACTCCAGTTTCTGATAAAGTCAAACAGTTGCTTAAGAAACTGGCGGATTTGGAATTGAGCGATAAAGCAGCTAAAGAAACTGTGATTTGCTTCCGCGATTCGATGTTAGCTCAGGAATTTAACGCAGTGCTGTCACAGCGGCTGGAACAAGCCGGACTAGAAGGCAGTCAAGCTAAGATTTTGACAAAGAGAGTTGCTGCTAATACTCACCGTTATTTAATCGAAGCTTGGGCAGTTTCCGGCGATGCTATGAAACATCTCGGACAGCCTTCTTTCAGCGAATGGCGGGAGGAACAGCAGAAATATCACAGCATTGATAAATACCTGGAAGATCAGGTTGCTGATAAACCAAAAGAAAAAGTATTTGCTGAAGAGTTTACATTTAAAGATATCTACGTGCCGCTGAAGGCAAAGCCAATTGATAAAAATGGCGATCCTATTGAATATGCAGAAGCTTTCAATTTAGAAACTTGGGCTAAGCAATTGCTTGAGGATAAGGATAAACAAAATTTAGTGATGTTTGTCGAAGCTGGACCGGGACGAGGTAAAAGTGTTTTTTGTCGGATGTTTTCTGACTGGGTGCGGCAACATTTGCATCCAGTTTGGACGCCAGTGTTAATTCGATTGCGAGATATTCCCACATTGCAAAAGAGTTTTCGAGAAACCCTAAAAGATGCAGTTAATGCTGGTTTTGCTAGTGATGACGGCTGGTTGATGGATCGAAACACGCGATATTTTTTTTTCTTGGATGGCTTTGACGAGTTGCTGATGGAAGGGAGAAGCAGCGGCGGTTTAGAGCAATTTCTCAAGCAAGTAGGACAATTTCAACGGGATTGTGAGCAGAGTTCGGAAATGGGACACCGGGTTTTGATTACTGGCAGAACTTTAGCTTTGCAAGGGATTGAAAGGCAAATGCCAGACAACTTGGAGCGAGTCCAAATTCAGGTGATGAATGACGAACTTCAGCAACAGTGGTTGAGCAAGTGGGAAGCCCAATTTGGGGCAGAAAATACCTCAGCTTTTCAGCAGTTTTTGCAAGACGAATGCTGTCCAGAACAGGTAAAATCAGACTTGGCGCGAGAACCGCTATTGCTTTATCTGTTAGCCGCGATGCACCGGGACGGAAGGTTAAAAGTTGAGGATTTTAAAGGAACGGACAGCACTCAAGCAAAAATTTTGATTTACAACCAAGCTGTGAATTGGGTACTCACGGAACAGCGCTCTAAATGGCTCAATCGCAATTTGACAGAATTGGAAACAGAGGATTTGCGGCGCATCCTGACAGAAGCAGGGTTGTGCGTGGTGCAGTCGGGAGTGGAATCCGCTCATGTAGCGATGATTGAGGAACGATTGAAATCAGACAACTCGGTTAAAACTTTACTTGAAGAAGCACAAAAACAGATTGGCGATAATCCCCTGAGAAATGCTTTGGCGGTTTTTTATCTTCAGCAAGGCAGTAAAGACGGTTCTGTGGAGTTTGTACACAAGAGTTTTGGTGAATTTCTGTGTGCAGAACGATTGAAAGAAAGTCTGGAAGAGTGGACGGAACCGGGAAAGAAAGGTAGAGGATTTAATACTAAAGACTCTGATATGGACTGGGAGATTTATGATTTGTTGGGTTATGGAGCGCTGACGGAAGAGATTGTGGAATATTTGATGGGGTTGCTAACAACTCCGGCTGTTGCAGGGGAGGAAAGTCCGTTTCGCCCTGTGGAGTTATTCGAGCGTTTGGAAGATTTTTATCTGCGGTGGTGCGAGGGGGAATTTAGTGATGCGCCGCCGGAAAGTTTGCCTCAGAAGAAAATGCGCTTACTGCGAGAGCAATTGAAAACCCAAGATTTAGGACAACGACAAATAGATGTTTATGCTGGTTTGAATGTGATGATTTTGCTCTTTGAGTTGCACCGTTACGGTCAGGAGAAAGATGAATTAAAAGGCAAAATGGTGTTTTATCCTTGCGCTAAACTGAATGCTGAAGGTAAACTTGACGATGCAAGTCGGTTGTTTCGTATCATTGGTTATAGCTATTGTGTTGGGGATTTTGGTTTTTTCCAAACAGTTGGAAGATTCCTCAGTGGCGCAAACCTCAGCGGCGCAAACCTCAGTGGCGCAAACCTCAGCGGCGCAAACCTCAGCCGCGCAAACCTCAGCGGTGCAGACCTCAGCGGTGCAAACCTCAGCCGCGCAAACCTCAGCGGTGCAGACCTCAGCGGTGCAAACCTCAGCCGCGCAAACCTCAGTGGCACAAAGCTCGGCAACGCAGACCTCAGCCGCGCAAAGCTCAGTGGTGCAGACCTCAGCGGTGCAAACCTCAGTCGCGCATATCTCAGCCACGCATACCTCATTGGCGTAAACCTCAGTCGCGCAATCCTCAGTGGTGCAAACCTCATCGACACAATCCTCAGTGGCGCAAACCTCAGCTGCACAATCCTCAGCGATCGCACTTTTGGAGATATCCAATGGGATGAAAATACCAAGTGGGAGAATATTCGAGGTTTAGATATAACCGTTAATGTGCCAGAAGGGTTAAAGCAACAGCTAGGAATGCAGTAGAAACATTTTTCAAGGCTTGGCGGATCATTTTTATGAACAGGCAAGATGCCTGTTCCACAAAGAGTGGATTTTCTTGTAGGGTGGGCATCTTGCCCGCCCCTAAAAGGCTTATTGATATACGAAGATCGATCGCACTTAATTCTATCCAAAAGCGCGATCTACCCAAAAGCGCGATCGCACTTAACTCAAGCCACAGCAGCAGAACAGTTATTCGATCGCAATAATTCCAAAGCCTGCTGTCTTACCCTACCTTCCATCACCTCAGTTTGCAAGGTAATAAAAGCCTCAAAATCTTCTAAACCGTACTTAGTCATCTGCAACTGCTGGCGCAACAGTTCCTCGGCCTCAACCGTTAAATAACCCGTTTCCAAAGCTTTTCGGACAATTGTACTGATTAAACTCATAGTAATTTCACCCTGAAGACACGCACGTTATAAACAATGGAGTTTTATCACTTGACCAACTCTACATTGAGTTTGTTTCAAAATTACCTTGAAATACGGTTAAATCTACCTTAAGGCGTACTTGAGGGTAGTAGCTTTTGATACACACAACTCTAGGAATTTTAACTTTAGACCGGATAAAACAAGTATATTTACTTGGTATTTAACAACAGTCGCCATTCTCTGACACCAAAAGGAGGAACCAGCAACCCAGTTTCTTTTTCACCTTTCACAGGCAAACTCAACCTTAAAGGTTGATTGCTTTCCAGTTGTATAATTATTGATTTAAAATCATATTCTCCGACATTGATCGGCAAATCCGACTCGCTCCAAATATCCTTGGCTTTACCAATTTTGCGATCGCCCGCAGCAACAGTTAGCGCTACAGGATGCTGCAATTCTGTTCCGGGAAATCCTACTAATCTCAGGTTAAAGGAGTTTACCAATCCCGACTGTACTCGCTTATACAAAACCACTTGCCATGCTCTATCATGAGTGTCGCGCAGGCTTTGTACGGAGCGGAACATTACTCTGTCTGCTCTTTCTGGATATTTGTGAATTGAGGCGAAGGCGGGCGGGCTAATAGCTAGGATTAGATACAAGCACAAGCTAATAATAGTTATAATCTGGCGCCAAAAATCATTTTTTTTCATATTTAATACTTCCAACGAAGGTTCGGTTCGTAGTGAGGACTTTAGTCCTTCTTATTTCCAATCAGTTTCGGCTTGAGATAACACGTAGGCGGAAACATCAATAATTTGTTGTTCCGACAAACGATCTTTGTAAGCGGGCATAATGCCTTTACCGTTGGTTACTAAATTTGAAATATTGGCGATTGAATCCATGCCGTATTTTTTTAAGGCTTTTTGTTTCAAGTTTTTGCCGCGCCTGATAATGTTGCTACCGTTGATGTGACAGCCTGCACAGTTGGTGCTGAAGACTTCGGGGGCGGTTGCGGTTGGCGGAGTTGTCGCTGTATCTGCGATCGCACTTTGGGAATTAGTGGCAATTTCTGCAAATGCCAGTGTCAGTATTAATAGGATGAGGGTGAGAATTTTTTTTAAGTTATTTGGCGAAATCATTTATTTGCAATTTTCTAATTACTGCTAGATTTGATGATAGCACTAAATCCATAACCGGAACAGGCAAGATGCCTGTTCCACAAAGAGTTAATTTTTATTCTATTTGTGGGTAGGGCTTCTAGCCCGCCCGAAAGGCTATATATTCATTCTTCCCAGTCGAAGGTGCGGGTAACTGCTTTTTTCCAAAACCGATATTTTTGCTCCCGAAGTGCGATCGACATTTGGGGTTCCCAAATACAATCCACCGCCCAATTATCCCGCAATTCGGCTAGTTTGCTCCAAAAACCCACCGCCAAACCAGCCGCATAAGCCGCACCCAGGGCAGTAGTTTCCGCTACCACAGGCCGCACCACGGGCACTCCCAAAACATCGCTCTGAAACTGCATTAGCGTGTGATTTCCCACCATTCCACCGTCTACTTTTAAAGATAAAAGCTGCACCCCAGAATCCTGATTCATCGCATCCAATACTTCCCGCGTTTGCCAAGCTGTCGCTTCCAATACTGCGCGCGCAATATGTGCCTTAGTTGCGTAGCGAGTTAAACCTGCAATTACTCCCCGCGCGCTGTCTTGCCAATAGGGCGCGTAGAGTCCAGAAAATGCTGGTACAATGTAAACTCCGCCACTATCTTCGACGGTATTTGCTAATGTTTCTACTTCCGCAGATGTGTTGATGATGCCCAAGTTGTCGCGCAGCCACTGGACTAATGCTCCGGCGATCGCAATACTGCCTTCTAAAGCATACACAGCGGGCGATTCTCCCATCTTGTAGGCGACTGTTGTCAGCAATCCGTGGTTTGAAGGGACGATCGCCTCACCAGTATTCAGCAGCATAAAACAGCCCGTACCGTAGGTATTTTTCGCCTCCCCAACACTGAAACAAGTTTGCCCAACCAAAGCTGCCTGCTGATCTCCCAAAGCAGCAGCAATTGGAACATTATCTAACAATCCTTTTGCAGTGCCAAAAACGTGACTCGAAGGGCGAATTTCCGGCAACATCCGGCGGGGAATTCCCATGATTTCCAAAGTTTCCGCATCCCAATCGAGGGTTTGCAAATCCATCAGCATTGTGCGGCTGGCGTTGGTAACATCGGTAATGTGCGTGCCTCCTGTCATATGCCAAATTAGAAAAGAATCGACATTGCCAAAAATCGCATCACCTCGATTCGCCGCTTCCCGCAATCCAGCGATATTGTCCAGCATCCACTTAATTTTGGGGCCGCTGAAATAAGTTGCTAACGGTAAACCGCAGCGCGATCTAAATCGATCTTTGCCGTCAACTTCTGCTAAGCTAGTACAAATTTGGTGAGTGCGGGTATCTTGCCAAACAATCGCATTTCCGTAGGATTTTCCCGTATTCTTATCCCAAACAATAGCAGTCTCGCGCTGGTTGGTAATGCCGATAGCTGCAATATCTTTCGCATCGATATTACCGATTTCCAGGGTATTTTTAATTACGCTTTGGGTTCGCCGCCAAATTTCCTCGGGATTGTGTTCAACCCATCCCGGTTGTGGATAGATTTGCTGGTGTTCTTGTTGGTTGCTGCAAATTATCTGTCCCAGGCGATCGAATATGATAAATCTGGTGCTGGTGGTTCCTTGATCTATTGCTGCTACGTATTTTTGAGACAAGAGTTTAAAACCTTTTTAAGTAGAAGAGAGGGTTGACAGTTGACAGTTTAGGTACGTAGTTGTGCTTGGGCGCTCTTTATAATATTAGGCAAGAGTGCTAATATCGAAATTACGTGCCTTGCCCCAAACGCGAGCCGACCTTTGAGCGCTACTTTTGGTGGTTTTATATTTTATATATCCTATCTAATAATAAAACCACCCTACTTAATTAAAGTGGGAGCGAATTCAGGAGCAGCTTCATATAAAATTGATATTAGCGTTCGAGTCTTTAAAGTCTATGATAATATGTAAAAGTCAAATTAATGTCAAAATTTTTAGTTTAGGGAAGTCCCTGCTTTGAAACTAGCAGAATTGCTCAGACTCGATCGCACAATTAAGGTTATTGGCTTTGACGACGCTCCGTTTTCTCGTACCAGCAGTAGTTTGGTGTCGATCGCAGGCGTGGTCTGCGGGGGGACTAGATTTGAAGGAATGGTCTGGGGACAAGTCCTCCCAGACGGATTAGATGCCACCGACGTAATTTGTCAGCTACTGCTAGGAGGGAAATTTTTACCGCAATTGCATCTCGTTTTGCTTGATGGAATTGCTTTCGGCGGCTTCAATATTATTGACCTTCCCAAGTTAGCATCGCGGCTGCAAATTCCTTGCGTTGCTGTCATGCGCCGCCAACCAGATTTAGCTGCTGTTGAAAAAGCCCTCGGTCATTTCTCAGATTCGGAATACCGTTTAGAATTGTTGCGCCGCGCTGGCAAAATTTACGCTTTTGAACCTTTCTTTTTTCAAGTGTGCGGCGAACAACCGGAAGTAATTGCACTGGTACTCCAGCGTTTGACTGATACTGGTAAGGTTCCTGAAGCTTTGCGTTTGGCTCATTTGATTGGGGCGGCTGTGATTACTGGTGTTAGCGGTAGTTCGGCTTGAATTTATTATCGGCAATTTAATTTACCGCCATAAAAAAGGTTCGTAGTGAGGACTTTAGTCCGCATCATTTATTATAAAACAAAAAGGTTCGTAGTGAGGACTTTAGTCCGCATCATTTCTTAGAGGACAAAAAGGTTCGTAGTTAGGACTTTAGTCCGCATCATTTCTTAGGAATGAGAATTAAATAACTTACAATTTTAATTATTGTGGTATGGGCGTCCCGCCCGTCTATAAAGGACGGGCGGGACGCCCATACCACTTTTAAGAGTGTAAATTATTTAATTCGCGATCCTTAGAGGACTAAAGTCCTCACTACGAACCTATGGGGATACGGATTTAAGATTATTTAGCTTCCGACAATCTCGCCCTCAATTTCACCGAATTCGATTTTAATTCCCAAGGCCAAAGTTAGGGTACTTTCAGGTTCAATCATTTTCATGTCGCCTTGACTGTCTGTGGCCCACCAAGAGCGATCGCTCAAATTGATCAATCCCAAGGATAGCTCGTTTGGCGATCGAGAATTCACCAGCGCTACCACGCCGCTAGACGCCGTAGCCGTTAAACTCGGGATGTCAGAGGTGAATAGCTGAGTACCCGCAGTCAGAGGGATAACTCGACTTCCCAATGTCAGCAAAAATTGACCGTTGGCAAAAGCATTGGCTGGCGATGCTTGTGATAAAATAGTCGGCGTAACCCGAGCGGAAGTTGCAGTAGGCAAGTCAGAGTTTCCAACTGTAATTGTACAGTTACCGATTCTCTTTTGGTCGCCCGATCGCAAATAACTCACCGCCCCGCTATCAAAATTCTCGCAAACAATTTGACCCCCTTCCAATTGAAACCGCATCGCTAAAGGCGAAACATGAGGAATGTAGATAATAGACAAATTTTCATCGCTACCAAAAGTCACCGGTTCCGCACCAATAGTCAGAGTGCGATTGGTTCCGCTATCGTAACTAATTACCAGCCAAGCTTTGTTAAACAAAGTTTCGGCCACAACTAGCATAATTCCAATCCAAAAGCCGATCGCACCACAGCCAGCTAAACGGCCCGCCGTACCCGACAAAGTATAAGCAAACAGAATAAACAAACAACCGCCCAAAAGACCTCCCACACCGCCACCACCCGCGCCGCGCAGCATTCCTAAATTGGGAATGCGTTTAGAAAGTCCAAGTCCTAACAAACCGCCAGCTATTCCCCAGCAAATCACTCGCAATAGTTCATTTTCGCCGTCGCCAATCCCGCTAAAAATACCTTCAGCGATTGCTCCAGAAATAGCCCCCGCAATTACACCAAACAATCCGCCATTTTTTAAAGATTGTTTGATTTGGGGCTTGCCTTTGATATAGTAATAGTAGCCGAACATAATTGCAGTAGCAATTCCGCCGCCTACCAATCCAAACCAGCGAGATGTGGACAATACACTGTCAAAAACAGATGTTGAATCATTGAGATGGTGCATGAAAGGTTCAGTGATGAGATTGCCGGCGAAACCGCCGACAGCACCGCTAATCCCAAACTGCAAAGCTTTTTTTAGGGCTGATAGATTTCTTTTCACGGCGCACCTGGTTAAAAGTGAGAGTCGATCGATTTTGGATTTTAGATTTTGGATTTTAGATTTCACCGATGAGTCTGGAAAATTGCACCTTAATCTAAAATTTGGGTTGCTCCGCGTCCGAGTGTGGGAAACTTGTATCCGTTTTTGGACGAGAGTCAAATTTAGCTACAAGCTTAAAAGTCGCCATTTCCGATCGACACCTGTCACCCCTCAGTCTTCCGCACCTCTGTTTGACACAGAAGTTTTTTAGCCTCGCGCCGTCGCCTTCGGGACAAGCCGCTGAAGGTTCGATGGCTGTAATCCTTGCTGATATAAGATTTTAGCGATTTCTTGACTTTGAATTTTTAACGAATTAGACGCCACCGAGGGCCCAAAAATGAAAAGGAATGTTACAAACTATTACGGTAACACTCAGAATGTGAACATAATGCCTCAAAATACTTGCGAGAGGTAGTTGCGTTAGAGAAGCAATATCCTGACTAACTGCCGAACAGTCACTCGATCGCCACTTAAGGATCTGCTGCAATCTCGATCGTAGATTAAAGATCGCATCAATCATTTGTGGTATTCTAAGCGACAGGCTCAGTGCGGCCACAAAAAAACGCACCGGCGTGAAGAACGAGCGCCGTCAAACAGCGAAGGCAGACACCCGGTAACAACTTCAGCAGTTGCAGGCTGTGGAAAGTCCACCCTTCCCCGTCAAAGCTCCAGCCACCAGCGAAGCGAAAGGTACGGGATGAAAGCGCCCGAACGTCGCTAGTTCAACGCGGAGCAGTTCGCAATTGCAAAATATCCAGCGGGTACACACAAGATGAGTATCGTCACCAAATCAATCGTCAACGCAGACGCTGAAGCTCGTTACCTGAGCCCAGGCGAATTAGACCGCATCAAGAGCTTCGTCACCTCTGGTGAACGCCGCGTCCGCATCGCCCAAATTTTGAGCGAATCCCGCGAACGTATCGTCAAAACAGCCGGCGACCAACTTTTCCAAAAGCGCCCTGATGTTGTTTCTCCCGGCGGCAACGCTTACGGCGAAGAAATGACCGCAACTTGCTTGCGCGACTTGGATTACTACCTGCGTTTGATCACCTACGGAATCGTAGCTGGCGACATTACTCCGATCGAAGAAATCGGTATTGTCGGCGTCCGCGAAATGTACAACTCTCTCGGAACCCCGATTGCAGCAGTTGCCGAAGGCGTCCGCGCTATGAAAAATGCAGCTTCTTCGCTGCTCTCTGGAGAAGATGCTTCCGAAGCTTCCTCTTACTTCGACTACGTTATCGGTGCGATGCAGTAAAGAATTTAGGTTTTTGATTATAGATTTTTGATTGAACAATCGAGGGTTACTGATAACAAGCCAAAAGCTTTTGCAGATAATCAACTACTTGTAAATCTCAAATCCCCAATCCCAAATCTAAAATTCTAGCTCCAAAATTGGACTGACTCAGCCACTTTCTAGGAAACAAGACAACCATGCAAGACGCAATTACCGCCGTTATCAATACCTCTGACGTTCAAGGTAAATACCTGGACAGCAGCGCATTAGACAAGCTCAAGAACTACTTCGCTTCTGGTGAACTGCGCGTCCGCGCCGCTACCGCCATCAGCGCCAATGCAGCCACAATCGTCAAAGAAGCAGTTGCTAAGTCTCTGTTGTACTCTGACGTAACTCGTCCAGGCGGCAATATGTACACCACTCGTCGTTATGCAGCTTGCATTCGCGACTTGGACTACTACCTCCGCTACGCCACCTACGCCATGCTAGCTGGCGACCCTTCCATCCTTGACGAGCGCGTGCTCAACGGTTTGAAAGAAACCTACAACTCCTTGGGCGTGCCCATCGGTTCTACCGTACAAGCAATCCAAGCAATGAAAGAAGTCACCGCCGGTTTGGTCGGTTCTGACGCTGGTAAAGAAATGGGCGTCTATTTCGACTACATCTGCTCTGGCTTGAGCTAAATCTAAGGAAGAAGGAAGAAGGAAGAAGGAAGAAGGAAGAAGGAAGAAGGAAGAAGGAAGAAGGAAGAAGGAAGAAGATTTATTTCTTACCTCCTTTAACTCTTAACTTTTAACTTTTAACTTTTAACTTTTAACTTTTAACTTTGGACTTATTACCTTTAGCTTTGAAAGAAGTCAGGGAAATTGAGAGTGATTGCTAGACCGTCAAAGGCCAGTCGAGAACGCCCGACGAGTTTTAACGAGCTAGTTTTGACTCCTAACTCCCTGACTTCAATCTTTTTAAAATCCATCTAAAAATCTGTAAACCTACTCAGGAGTTTGTTTCCCATGAGAATGTTTAAAGTGACTGCTTGCGTCCCCAGCCAAACTCGCATCCGCACTCAGCGCGAATTGCAAAATACCTATTTTACTAAGCTCGTTCCCTATGACAACTGGTTCCGGGAACAGCAAAGAATTATGAAAATGGGCGGCAGAATTATTAAAGTGCAACTGGCTACCGGTAAGCCCGGAGCTAATACTGGCTTACTTTAAAATCCGAGAATGGATTGATAGAGGGGAAGAGGTCGCGATCGACCTCTTTTTTTGTTTGTTATGATTTTAGCTAGGCTGTTCCACATTAAAATTGGATATTTGAGGCGGGCTAGAAGCCCACCCCACAAGAGGTTGATTATTTCTTGACGTGCAATTTAAATGCTAATTAGCTGATAAGACTTATGCACTCGCCCACAAATAAACCGGGTTTTTAAATCGACATTGAGGGTTTTAAGCAAATATTTGGCTAAAAAACCCGGTTTTTGACCACCGCGAATTAAGCTGGCGTGCATCTGATGTTTACAATCTTGTTTCTTGAAATTCTTGTGGGGTGGGCTTCTAGCCCGCCCCCAAATTAAATTCAAATGCACAACAGCTTAACTAATGATAAAGTTCGCGAGCTCTTAAGCTCGCACTCATAACTCATAACTCATAACTAATGACTAATGATATTCGACGCTTCATTCCATTTTTTGACCCCAGCGCGTCGCAATGGGCTGCGGAGGCCCGATGGCTGCGGTGGCTGACTTTTTTGTGGCTGTTTGTAGGGCTGACAGCATTGTTTTCAGCTTCCTATCCCATTGCCAATTCCGAATTGGGAGACGGCCTTTACTATTTTAAGCGGCAACTAATCGCAGTGGCGATCGGGCTGGCGGGCTTTAACTTAATGGTTTACTCCCCCCTGCGTTACCTGATGAAAACAGCTCAGTTGGGAATTCTGGTGCTGCTGGGAGTGCTGTGGTTGACCTTAATTCCGGGAGTGGGAACCACAGTCAACGGCGCAACTCGCTGGATATCTTTGGGCCCGGTGCCGATTATTCAACCTTCTGAGTTAATTAAACCGTTTTTCGTTCTCCAAAGCGCCCGCATTTTCGGCAACTGGCCTCGATTAACAAACAAAGTTCGGTTTACTTGGCTGTTAATTTTCGGTGCGATGCTGTTGGGCATTTTGTTGCAGCCGAATTTAAGCACCACGGCTTTGTGCGGGATGACTTTGTGGTTGGTGGCTTTGGCGGCGGGCTTACCTTACTTGCAGTTGGGTGCAACGGCTATAGGGGGAATGCTGTTGGCGGTTTTAAGTATTAGTTTTAAGGAATATCAGCGCCGCCGGATTATGTCTTTTCTCAATCCTTGGGCTGATGCGATGCAGGATGGTTATCAGTTGGTTCAAAGTCTGCTGGCTGTGGGTTCTGGCGGGATTTGGGGCGTTGGTTTGGGGATGTCTCAGCAAAAGTTATTTTATTTGCCGATTCAGTACAGCGATTTTATTTTTGCTGTGTTTGCTGAGGAGTTTGGTTTGGTGGGAGGTTTCTCGCTGTTACTGATGTTGGCGGCTTACGCTACTGTGGCTTTGAGGGTGGCGATGCGGGCGCGGAATGCTGAGTCTCAGTTGGTGGCGATTGGGGTGATGGTGGTGATGGTGGGACAGTCGCTGCTGAATATTGGGGTGGCGACGGGGGTTTTGCCGACTACGGGTTTGCCGCTGCCGTTTTTTAGTTATGGCGGTTCTTCGATGGTGGCGAGTTTGTTGTTGTCGGGGTTGCTGATTCGGGTGGCTAGGGAGAGTTCTGAGGCTGAGGTGGTTTCTCTGGATGGACGGCGGGGACAGCCGTCCAAGCCGAAGTTGCGATCGACCAACGGCAATACACAAGCTGAGTAATTTGTCAAGTTATTTCCGCTAAAACAAGCCCATGAATAAGACGGTATAGACGCGGTTTCAACCGCCGTTTTATCTATTGCCGCCCGTCACCCTTATTTGGCGGTTCTTCTTGTTTTTCTTGAGGTTTAGCTGTGATATCAGTTAATTCTTTTTTGTCTGGTTTTGGTGTTTCTGGAGTTGAGTTAGCCATTGGTTTATTGTTTAAGTAGATGCACCGTTTAATTATATCTTTTTTGACTGCAAAGGTATTGCTGTAGATAGCGGGAGCAATATCGAGACCAACAATTCTCATGCAGTGGGGTTTGATAGCCAATACTCGAAGACTTTATGTAGAGTGTAGATGCGAATAGATAGATGTCGGTTCTAGACTGCTTGAGGGTTGCAGCCAAACAAATCGGAGGTGGACGCAAAAACACCTTTATTAAGTATTAAATGCCGATCGCCATCTCGACTGATTAACCCTTGCTGCTGCAATTTTCCCAACATTCGCGTTACCGTTACGCGAGTCGTGCAAATAGTATTAGCAATATCTTGATGTGTCAAGCGGATGCTCAAACGAGTTCCCTCAACCACAGGCTGACCGAAGTCCTGTTGCAATAATAGCAGAAGTTGATACAAACGGTCTTCTACTCGGCGCTGTCCGGCGATCGCCAAAATTGATTCCATTTGTCGCAGCCGCCGCACCATTTGAGGCAACAACTCGTGAGCCAATTGAGGAGAAGCTTCAATTTCCACCATAGAATACCACATCAAATAAACGTCTGATGTTGCCGTAGCTCGGTAAGTCTGCAAGGAAGTCAACCACAAACCGAAACACATCGAAGGCCCCACCCAACCCAAAAGTCCTTCTTCTCCGGTGGGATAAAGGGTACTCAGTTGTGCTAAACCTTGACAGACGCGCCAAAGGCCTTGGGACATTAAAGGAATGGTTTCGCCCTTTGCATAAAAATGCAAGTTTCGAGTTGCTCCTGTGTTATGCTGGACTTCCGCTAAAAGTGCTTTCGATGTTGGTGGCATATCCGTTATTTCCAGCTAAAAAACATTAGTGTGAGACCTAGCGATCTCACTCTAACCGACCCAGGTAAAGGTTAGGTGATCGTTAGGTTAGCGGGAGTATAAGCTTTATCTACATTCAAATTCTGTATCAACAATTACTCAAGCTATGAGTGTGACATTGCTCAGAGTATCGTCGGAATATGTAATTTAAATGCTCAATAGCTTAAATTTTAAACATTATTTGAATCCCAATACGGTTCAGTTAAGACTTTCAATATAGATAAAATAACGATCTATAAAATAGACTTTGCGATTGCTTTCCTACGGCTCAAGTTCATAAGATTGTTCCTTGCAACGACCAAAAAATACTAACCAAGCGTATTGAGTTAAATGCAAATTTGATATCACATACTCTTAAACTTTCAAGGTGATTAATTGAGCAATTTATTCAGTCTAAAAATCTAAAGCCATCTGCTTTCGACTTCGGGAATTACTTGCACATCATCAAGTTCGGTGACTGCTTCTTCAAATCTGAGCCAGCGAACAACAGCGGTAAATGCGTGACAGCGTGCAGGAATGTCCCGCGCGATCGAATATTCGCCAAAAACCAGGCGTTGCTGATTTACGGTATGAAAGGCTAAATATGCCAGTCATAGAAACCAGTATCGACAAAGCTTGGGGATTTTCAACTTATTTTTTTTCATACCCTGATTAAGCAACGCAATTTTTATATGATGAGAATAAAACGGCATTGCGTCGCAGCCCCCGCACCCTGAGGAGTCGTGAAGCTCGATCGCCCATACCCACCAACTCAACTGCTGCTATCTCTCGCGACAACCTTCTAAAATAGTTCCAGCAGTATCAAAAGACAAAAGTAAGGTTTTTCATGGCCGATCAATTAATTCGCGCTACAGCCGCAGATGGTGGAATTCGCGCTGTAGCCGTCATTACCACCCGCCTCACCGAAGAAGCAAGAGGGCGGCACAAGCTCTCCTACGTCGCTACAGCAGCCCTCGGACGCACAATGTCAGCAGGGCTGTTACTCGCTTCCAGCATGAAGCGGCCCGAATCGAGAGTCAACATTCGCATCAAAGGAGATGGGCCCCTAGGCGGACTTCTGGTTGATGCGGGACTTGATGGCACGGTTCGAGGTTATGTCAGCAATCCCTCAGTGGAATTGCCGCCCAATGCTAAAGGCAAACTTGATGTCGGCGGCGCCATCGGTGACGGCTATTTGTATGTGGTGCGCGACGCTGGATACGGCTTCCCTTACTCAAGTACGGTAGAATTGGTTTCCGGCGAAATTGGGGACGATCTGACTCACTATTTGGCAACCTCGGAACAGACTCCTTCGGCTCTGGTTTTGGGGGTGTTTGTGGGGGCGGCGGGGGTGCAAGCTTCTGGGGGCGTGCTGTTGCAGGTTATGCCGAAGGCGGCGACGGATGAAGAACTTGTGCAAACTCTAGAATCTAGGGTGACTGCACTGTCGGGCTTTACGCCGTTGCTACAATCGGGCAAAACGCTGCACCAGATTCTGGAAGAGTTGCTGGGTGATATGGGCCTGGAAATTTTCCCGGAAACTCAGATGGTTCGCTTTCACTGTGGCTGTTCGTTCGATCGAGTTTTGGGAGCTCTGAAAATGTTGGGTGAAGCCGAACTTCAAGACATGATCGAAAAAGATGGCGGGGCTGAGGCTACTTGCCATTTCTGCAATGAGGTTTACAAAGCTAACAGCGACGAACTTGCCGAACTGATCGGGGATTTGCGATCGAATTCCGGTTCTTGAGACGATAATGTGTAATTGGCTCTATTGAGTGCGAGTTGGGGATGACGGCCTTGACCAATTGTCAATTACGCATTATCAATTACCTAGATCGCGAAATTTTGATTTTGGCGGCTCCGGCGATGGCGTCCCGCCCCGCAAACTACGGCTCTTGCAGTGTTCCGCCTGCGGGAGATATGTCAAAGTGATGGATACATTCTATAGAGCAGTGGATATCAGCGATCGCAGTTTTAAAATAACTAAGACCGGCTGGTTGCTGTTTGTGGTGAGCGGAGATTTATGAGTCAAGATCGCAAAACACCAGGCCGTTGGTCTGCATCAGAATCCTTGGAGTCAAAAAAGGATACTTCCTCGCTAGTGCCAATTCCAGCCAGGAAAAATCGCGCTGAGCGACTTAAAGAAATCCGAGATTTGGTTACTTCAGGAAAACTGCCGGGAGGGCATCTGGAACAGCAGCCGAAAGAGTCTGGAGAAAACTCGCAACCGCCACGTGACCCCTATCGGCTGTGGCGCTTCTGGTCGAAGAAATGGCAGTTTTGGCTGGCGGTGAGTTTGCTGATGTCGGTGGGTATGGGGTTTGTGGCAATTTCGTCTTTGCTAAACCTAACCTCGCAGTCGAATTGCTCGAAGATTTTTTGGCCGACGGCTTCTGCTAACGATCGCTTTTTTTGCGCTCAAGAAGCAGCCAGCAAGCGGACGGCGGATGATTTGCTGCGCGCGATCGAATTAGTGAATGCTTTGCCCCAAGATCACCCGCTACGATCGAGAATTAACGGTCAGATCGATCGCTGGTCGCAGGATATTCTCAGGTTGGGAAATTCTAGTTTCCAAGAAGGAAAGCTGGATGAGGCGATCGCGATCGCCCGCAAGGTTCCTCAAGACGTTCCCGCTTACGCGACGGTGCGACAGCAGATTGAAAAGTGGCAGTCAACATGGAGCGATGCAGAGAAACTTTACCGCACGGCAGAAGACCACTTGCGTCAGGAAGAGTGGGGGCTGGCTTTCCGCCAAGCTACTCTGCTGTTGGATACGGGAAATACTTTCTGGGAATCGACGAAGTATGAGGAACTCACTAAGGTAATTCAGACGACAAAGGCTGAGGGTAATAAGTTGGTAAAAGCCAGGAATACAGCCTCGGAGGGAGGGCTGGACAATCTGGTGACAGGGATTAAGCTGGCTCAGGGCATCGATCAAAAGAGTTATTTGTATCAAGCTGCCAATAAGCTGATCGCGGAATTTAGCAAGAAAGTGATGGCGATCGCCCAAAAACGCTTGCAAGCAGGCGATTGGCAGCAGGCGATCTCGATCGCTAACAAGATTCCAGAGGCTGCAAATTTAAAGGAACAAGTACAGGATTTTAACGAGTTGGCTCAGGCTACGGCTCAGGCTTTGACCGGCTCTGTTGATGGTTTGTCTAAGGCGATCGATCTGGCTCAAAAGTTGAAAGACGGCCGCCCTTTGTACAAACAAGCTCAAGATTTAGTCGGCCGCTGGCAGCAAGAAATGGCTGATGTGAAAATTTTGGATTTGGCAAGTAGGCTGGCAGCGCCGGGAGGGGTCAAGGACTTGAGGGCTGCGATCGGCCAATTGCAAACAGTCCCGGAATCAAATCCCCGCTCTAAGGAAGCTCGGACTCAAATTGGTCGCTTGAGCCGTCAAATCGAACTGCTAGAAGACAGTCCCTACCTGCAAAGAGCTAACGATTTAGCGACTACGGGCGATCCAAATTCTCTGGAAGCAGCCGTAGCTCAAGCTTCTCGGATCGGCCAAGGAAGAGCGCTTTACGGGGAAGCTCAAACCAAAATTCAAGCTTGGATCGAGAGAAGACAGCGCCTTCAAGACCAGCCGTTTTTGGAGAGAGCTCAGCAACTAGCGGCTAGGGGGAATTTGACCGAGGCCATTGATATAGCCCGCCGGATTCGATCGGGACGGGTGCTATATGAGGAAGCTCGATCGAACATTCGGACTTGGGAAGCTCAATTGCAGGGCGAGCAAGGCTTGCAGAGCGCCCGTCAGGCCGCCCAAGCGGGAACTGCTGACTCCTTGCAAGCAGCAATTACGCTAGCCCTTCAGGTACCCGATACGAGTTCGCTCCGCTGGCAGGCTAGTGAGGCGATCGAGGAGTGGAGCCAGCGAATTTTGGCGATGGGTGTGGAACAATCGTCGTCGGATCTGGCTGGGGCGATCGCGACTTTAAAGAAAATTCCCTCCGGTTCTCGGGCTTTTGAGCAAGCGCGATCGCAAATCAAAATTTGGGAGGAATCGCTGAATCCTCCGGCTGCTGAGTCACCGACTGTGGCTCCCGAACCCCCGGAAACCGAGCCACCAAGCCGGTCTCCGAGCCGTTAGGCTATAGCTGGTAAAAGTATAGTCATCTATTACATGACATGGGAGGCATTGAGTCCCTCCCCTTTCGCTTTCACTTTGAGCGGATTAACCCGCCTCGGCTGAGCTACACAGCTCCCTATCAAGAGTGCTAAAAGCATTTGGGATTGCTTTTCTTAAGATATTATAAGACCCATTAACATCGGCATTAATCAATCGACCCAACGACGTTTTGTACAATCCTCTCTTAATTCGCGAACCGCTAAATGTGACATCCTGAGATCCAATATTTCCGTAGACAGGAATTGGATCTAAATTCAGAAAATTCGATTTGGAAGTATAGGATTCCTCTTGCTCTATTACCTTTATTCCAACCAATTCAGCTTTGTATTTCAACATTTCAATTAGCCGAGCATGAGGAATATTGACAAAGTTTTGATTGGTTCTCTTGCCTAAATTAATCTCATTTTTCCATTGTAAGTTTTTGCCAATTACTAGCATCCCTATCTTTTGTGATGCGAGCAGATTGATTATCTGGCGACTGGTATGATGCAAGTAATTATCAACTTTTTGATGGCGGCAACGAGTTAGGCGCCCAAGACGTGATGACGAGCAGCGGTTTCCTTTTAATTGAGATTGCAGTTGTGCTTTACGTTTGTTGTAGAATTGATTAATTGATTTGAGTGGTCGCCCGTTTATCAGTAAAGGGACAAACCCCGGCTGATTTGAAGTTAGCGCTACTAAATTATTCAATCCTAAATCGATACTACCTACTAATTCTTTTTTGTTTTCGATGGTGGGCTCCGGCTGAGTACAGGCATTGTAAATTACCTCAATTACATAGGAATCACATTTTGGCACTAATCTAATTTGACAAATTTTCTCTGGTTTGACCTGGGTTTTAATTAAAATATTAGTACCGGAAAGCTTGATAATTCCTTTCTTGAGTTCCTTGCTACTAATGGCTTGAATCGTATAGACTAGAATATTCCGACCCTTGACTTTATCTTTGTACTTCGGTAATTTCGGGCGACCGCTAAATTTTGTGGGGTTATTTTTGTAAGCTTTGACTGCTTCAAAAAAAGACTTCCAATTTTTGTCTAATATCATTAATATTTGTTGACTTACCTTGGCTGGCAATTCTTTGTATGCTTGATGAGATTTCATCAAACGATTCATTTCGTTGTAATTGATATAACCCCATCCGTAAACAAAACTTTGACGGATAATGTAGTTAGCGGCGTTATACAAATTTTTGGATTTAAAGGCTAGTACATCAATTTCAATAAAACGGTGTTCGGTGGATTTAATGATGTGTCTCTCTGCTAGTTGCATTTAGACTCTCCATTTTTTAACGATCGCTATAATTCTCGCTTGTTGACCTTCTGACTATATGATACTACCATTGCTTACTATTGCTTGCAAACTTAATGAAGTTTTATAATACCATTTTGGATTTGGGATTTTTAAGTTTTCCGTAAGGTGTGTCGCCATAGCCAATCTTCAAAAAAGACCGACAATCTAATAGCGACGCACCAGGGAGCTTCAACAGTTATAAGACAACCCTCAGTGTGAGATTGTCGATTGAATATAAAAATTGTTGATGGCGACACACCCTAAAAATCTTTCCCTTTTCCCTTTTCCCTTTTCCTTCTTCCGACTTCCCTCGGACTTCTATCAATTAAACATCCGCCGGATTGAGGTGCATCATCGCCCAAGTCGTGTAAGTGCCGATCGGACTCCAGAGTATGTAAGGCAGCAATAACAAGGTCGCTGATTCAGAAGCAGCCAACACGCTCAAAGCTAGCAGCACGCTTAAAATTGCGCCAGTTCCGCCGATTATCGTACCGACTTTGAGGCTCCTAACTTTGCACATAACCGACGTATAAGACATAGTTACTATTTCTAAAAGCAGGTACAAACCCATTCTCAACCAAGTCTCCTGAGTTCCCGGTGCTTGCTCCCAAACAATCACTGCTGACCAAGCTCCACAAATAAAAATTACTGTCCAAATTATAGGAATTGCTGCTTCAATTTTTAGCCATCTCGGACGCACTAATCGGTTGAACCATTGGATGTCACTGGTCGAAATTCTGTTAATCGCCAAAGCTACTATCAAGACGACTGCTCCAATTACCATCCATGATTTAATCATTTCTCTACCTTTAGCTAGATTAACTGTTTCAATTAAACCTATATTTTAGGTAATTCCGAGGCAAAGCACATCTCTCTCCAGTCTTAAATTGATAATTGCAAGGTAAATTAGGCTGTTCAACAGTTGACAGTTGACAGTTGACAGTTGACAGTTGGAGAGCGACCTCTACCTATAAGTCCTAGGAATGAAACAGTGAATAATTTTGTTTTATTTCTCCCTCGAAGGAGGAGGCTCTAAACCCATTCTTCTTGGTTAAAAACAGCAAGTTTATTGCCTTCACAATCCCGGAAACATAACCTAATTATGTAGGGTGCGCGACGCGCACCTTACCGCGACAAGTAGCGCTTAGCCTTGCAAATCAATCCGCTAGCCGAGCCGGTGATGGTGTTCTAATTCTAAACTAGAGTCATCATCTTTTCTGGGAACCAGAAGCGTATTTTCACTGCTCGGTTGCAACACAGCTTTAATTACTTGGAGAAAACGGTTGGGTTTTTTAGTTTGGCCGTTGAGTGTGCGACGATCTTTAACTTTTTGAGAAAGGTGTCGCATCACAGATAAATCGAGTTCATCGATGAAATGATCTGCTATACGTTCTCCCATTAAATCAATAGCTTCTGAATACTGATCTGTCAGCATTTCTATGGCATCGTATGCTTCATCAGCAACTTGACTTGCTACTGTTTTATTTTGATCCCCTGATGTCTGAGAATGGCTGCGGCGCCGGTCTAAAAGACTTTGATACTCAGCAACACTCATTCCCAAATTGTAGAGGTGATGGTGAGCGTGATCCATCAAATCTACTTCACTAGGATAGAAGAAACCGCGAGTGCTGTTGATGCCGTGCAGTTTTGCCCAACGCCGCAGAATAGTCTCATCTTGTAGTTGGTATCGCTCCAACATTTGAGCTGTATTCAGCTCCACTTCTGGCGTAACTTTGAAATCGCTCATCGGTAAATCCTCACTGGTGAATAGATGAATACACTTGAAACTTAAAATCAGTAGTTTGGGCGCAGTCTGAAATGACGATAAATCCTTTGACGGCATTCAGAGAAGTCTTGGGGGCATTTGCTAGCCGTCGATCGAGTCAGAGGATTTCAGGGTAGCGTAGTATTGGGCTTGGTCTCGATCGCATTCGGGAGCAACTGCACAGGGTTAATAATATAGCTGATTTGCTGTTTCAACAACCATTAAAAATAGTAAACTTTGCTTTTTTGGCTTGAATTGTTAGTAATTTTGAGTTATAATACTCACTGTTACCGTGCAATTAGTAATTTTAGTAGTTGCAAGCGAGATTCTTAGTATGCCTGTATACGATTATTTTTGTCCCACAAACAACCAGCAGTTAGAAGTTTCGCACAGCATGAACCTGGAAGTTTCGACTTGGGCCCAACTATGCGAGTTGGCTAAGTGCGAACTTGGGGATACTCCTGGAGATACTCCGGTACGCCGAATGCTGAGCGCTCCGAGGTTGATGAAGCCGACATCCGACACTGATTACAAAAATCAGGGCTTCAGCAAGTATGTGAAGCGAGATGAAGGGGTTTATGAAAATGTCACGGCTAAAGATGGTGAAAGCCGTATTATCAATCGAGAAGGTAAGCCGCTGAAAGACTGAGAATCCACAATCACTAAGTTCGTAGTGAGGACTTCAGTCCTTCTTAAAAGTTCGTAGTCAGGACTTCAGTCCTTCTTAAAAGTTCGTAGTGAGGACTTCAGTCCTTCTTAAAAGTTCGTAGTGAGGACTTCAGTCCTTCTTAATTTTTAAGTTTAGCAGGACTAAAGTCCTTACTACAAACCTGATAAGATTATTTACCAAACCAATCACTCATTTTCTGCTGTGCTTGTGCTTTAGTTTCAGCATTAATGTATACTGAAACAGTCGCTATCGCCGCCAGCAACACCCCCAAATCATCTGTAAATCCGACACCGACTAATATATCTGGAATCGCATCAACCGGAGATATAAAATAGGTCAAAGCTCCCACAACAACGGTTTTAGCCCAAGCCGGTACGTTGGGATTTTGAGCAGTGTAATAAAGCGTCAAAGCTTTTTCAACTACTTCTCGGCCAGCGCTTAAAGCAAATTTTTTAAGTTTTGCCCAAAAACTTTCATCGGAATAATCTGGTTGCGGATTGCTGAGGTTTATGGTGGTTCTTTTGGGGTCGATTAAATCGAGAGGAATGCCCTTATTTTTGAGCTGGGAAACGGCAGTATTAAATGATGCTGATGCTTGATTTTTTTTGGGCGCAGCCTCCTGTATTTGTTTCATGTCTGCGATGAATTCTTGCATGGCTTGAATTTGCAAATCGGAAACTGCGAGCATTTTTTTCGCGGATTGAATCGCCTCGCTTTCTGTGGGATGCAGGGTATTATTTGCCAAAGCAATGCCGATCAAAAAATACATGACTCCCAAGCGCAGCGGTTCTTTTGACTGACTGAGAGTTTGCAAACAGTCGCCCAGAGATGGTGGAGTCGCTGTGTAGGATTGGATTTGAGCCTTGGCTGAATCCGAAAACTTGTCTAAATTTATGGTTTTAAACAACAAATTTAGTTCGTCAATATCAACAGAACCGTCGGCGGCTGCGATCGCAAATAAAGAACCGTAAAAAGCTAAAAGTTCGGTTTCTGAAGATGTAGCAAAAATATCTTGTTCGGACATGATGCAACTGGGATCGCTCGCGACGATCTCGATCGTACCACAAACCTGACCTCGAATCTTCGCAAAAACCGGCAATAATCTTAGAGGCTAGGACAAAATGGAGAATTTTTGATGAAAGTTGCGATCGTCGGCTGCGGTTATGTGGGTACTGCGACAGCCCGACATTTACAAGGTAAGTCTGATTGTACCGTGACGGCGACAACTACGACGGCGAGCCGAGTTAGTGAATTGGAGGGTGTCGCCCAGCGGGTAGTTGTGCTTAAGGGAAATGATGCAGGTGCGATCGCGAGTTTACTGCAAGACCAAGATGCTGTTATGCTGTGCGTCGGTGCTCCAAATGCTGATGCTTATCGGGAAAGTTACTTAGAGACTGCGACAACTTTGGTATCAGTTTTACAGCAGATACCGACAGTCAAGCAGGTGATTTATACGGGTACTTATTCTGTGTACGGCGACTGTCAAGGTAAACTGGTAAACGAAGAATCACCCGTCGCGCCCGCCAATCCCAACGGTGAAATTCTCGCCGAAACCGAACGAGTTTTATTAGCAGCATCGAATCCAAACCTGCAAGTTTGCATTCTCCGTTTGGGTGGCATTTACGGGCCCGGGCGAGAATTAGTTAAAATCTTTGGACGTTGGGCTGGGACAACTCGTCCGGGCGCCGGGGAAGATGCGACAAATTGGGTGCATCGAGATGATATTGTTGGGGGATTGACCTTTGCATTGGACAATCGATTGCAGGGGATTTACAATTTAGTCGGGGATGTGTCGCTATCCAGTCGCGAATTAGTCGATCGCATTTTTGAAACTCACAATCTACCGAAAGCTACTTGGGATACATCTGTGAGCAGCGTGCGGCCTTATAATGCGAGGGTATCGAATCAAAAAATTAAGGCGGCTGGCTATCAGTTTATCCATCCTGAAATTAGTGAGTTTTAATTATCTAAATTTAGATCGTGTCCGCCGTTATAAAGTTCGTAGTGAGGACTTTAGTCCTCATAGTTTAAAGAGGACTAAAGTCCTTACTACAAACCTATTTTATCGTGCTACTGACTGCGGACACGATCTTGCCAACTCGCCACAATAAAAGCCAGTTTGTCCGTAATTCCTGATGCTATATTTTCCCTTTAACCCAAGTCCTAAAAGATTTCAGCAAAGCAATTTCCCCCATCGTTTGAGTGCGAGTGAAAAAAATAGCCATTTCCGCTGCTGATACAAAGGGAAAAGCAATACTAAAGTCGCGCTCAATATATTCTGTTTCTACCAACTGATAAAATTTCAAAACTCGCCCGTTATATAGCCAGAGTTCCGGGACTCCAAGTGCTGAGTAAATGGCAAACTTATTAATTGAACTGCTGGTAATATCTATTTCAATGGCTAAATCTGGCGGTGGGGCAGTTTCTAAGTCTAGTTCTTGCCTACCTCTAACTGCTGGTTCATTTGGGATATAATAACAGTTATCTGGTTCTATGCCTTTTTTAGCATTTTTGAGTTTGAGAGTAGTTGAGCCAGCACTTTTAATTTCAATGTCGAGTTCTTCTGCTAAAGCAATGATGAAATTACCGAAATTGCTCTTGTAGTTCTCATGTTCAAATAATGGCGCCATAATTTCCAGTCTCCCTTCATCGTAAGCTATGCGATAACCTCGCTTATCGCCTATTTCTTTGAGCAAGGTTTCAAAGGTTGACCAGCTAATATTTTCTAGCAGGGTTCTCTGTTCGGCTAAACTTGAAGTGGTAGCAATCATCTCAAAATCTCCTTGAGCTGAGAAAACTCTGGTTTTATTGTAGCACGGGCAAAGTTAGTTCCCAAAAAGCGTTCTTTTTTGAGCCGCGGATGCACGCGAATGAACGCGGGTTGTATTAAATCTTATTTGATGACACCGCTAATTCTTTCTCTTCTTCCCAAGACAGCGATTTTTGAAGTTCTCCTGATGCTGTAAATGTTTGGGCTGCCAACAGTGCAGTCTCTAAATTCACACACATTTTGGCGGAATAATTGCCTTCTTGTCCGCCGACAACTAGCTTTTCTATTGCATCTGGTTTTGATGGCTCTACTAAATTATAGAAGCTAACGTTATCAAAAGTTATGTTAACAATATATTTGCCGAATTCACCACCACCAATGCTCATATAAGACTCGTCATCTGCACCCAAGGTAACTAAAGTTTTAGTTTTCCCATTCAACTCGCGAATGGCTTGTTCTATTTGATTCCAAGTAGGACTTTTTATTAAATTACCTTCATCCTGGTTGCCAACCCAATTTTCTGCTGACAGGTTTAATACAAACATTATTGCCTCCTTGTATTTGGCGGTTTAATGGTTATTGTCTTACTTCCACTGGGAGTAATAATTTCTAATTCTTCTATATTTAACTGCCAAGCCATAGAGTTTACTCCACCTCTTAAGCCGCAGGCGGCACAAAGTTCACGATCGCAAATCAAACGTGCTTTACCTCCTCTAATTCCCGCATCGGCTGCTTGTTGAAAAGCATCGGCTTCAGCGTGGGTTTTGGTGATAGGATTGACATTAAAGGTTATTTGCCGACGATTGGGGTTGCTGCCAGAGTTGATGCCAAAAAAACTTTTACCCGCTATTTCTACTTTAGCTATGGTTGATTTATCGGTTTCGCTGCCAGCCGGTGGTAAACCTAGGCTTTGTCTATATGCACCTAGTTCATCTAACACACTTTATATTTTTGCCTTTCCTTTGGGTTGACAGCCCAATTTTACCATGTTACGTTCTGGTTTTGGGATTTGGGATTGCGAATCTGAGATTTATCATATTACTAGGGGGTGGGCAAAAGCCCACCTCACCAAATTACCCCATCATCTCACCAAAAAAGTCGATCGTCTCTTTCAAGGCTTTGACAAACACATCAATCTCCTCATGGGTATTGTAAAAATACACACTCGCCCGTGCAGTAGATGAAATGTTCAAATAGCGGTGCAAAGCTTGCGTGCAGTGATGCCCGGAACGAATCGCGACCCCCTCCGCATCCAACATGGTGGACAAGTCTTGAGGGTGAAGTTCTCCGGCGCTAAATGATGCTAGCGCTGCCCTACCTTCGCCGTTGCTGTCTGGTTGTGGCCCGTAGATTTTGATCTCGGGAATTTGCCGCAACTGTTGGAAGAGATAAGCCGTCAAGTCGGCTTCGCAAGCGTGAATCCGATCCATGCCTATGTTACTAAGATAGTCGATCGCAGCACCAAGGGCGATCGCCTCACCGATTGCCGGAGTCCCCGCCTCAAACTTGTGCGGCAAATCAGCATAGGTGGAATATTCGAGAAACACATCAGCAATCATCTCGCCGCCGCCGAAAAACGGAGGCATTTCTCTCAGCAAGTTTAGTTTACCGTACAGAAAACCGATACCAGTCGGAGCGCACATTTTGTGGCCGGAAGCAACCAGCCAATCGCAATCCATTGCTTGCACGTCTACTACCATGTGCGGCACGCTTTGGCAAGCATCAATTAAAACTTTGGCGCCGAAACTGTGGGCAATTTTGCATATTTCTTTGACTGGATTGATGCAGCCTAAAGTATTGGAAACGTGAACCACAGATACCAACTTAGTTTTGTGGGAAACCAGCGTTTTAAACTGTTCCAAATCAAACTCGTAAGTTGCAGTCAACTCTACAAACTTTAACACCGCACCAGTTTTTTGAGCAATCATTTGCCAGGGAACGAGATTGCTGTGGTGTTCCATCACCGACAGGATAATTTCATCTCCCGCTTGCAGATTGCTTAAACCCCAAGAATAAGCAACTAAATTAATTGCTTCCGTGGCGTTGCGAGTGTAAACAATTTCTTGTCGCGATGCTGCATTGATAAATGCTGCAACTTTGTCTCTCGCACCTTCGTAAGCATCAGTTGCTTTGGCGCTGAGAGTGTGGGCGCCGCGGTGGACGTTGGCATTGTATTGTTCGTAGTAATCGCGCCAAGCGTTGAGTACAGCTAGGGGTTTTTGGGAAGTCGCTGCGTTGTCTAAATAAATTAGCGGTTTACCGTTGACTTTTTGCGTCAAAATGGGGAAGTCGGCGCGAACTTTTGAGGCTAGAGTTTTTTCTTGAATAAGTGTCATATTTTCTGAGTTAACAATGAGAAGTTATTTTTTTGCAAGATTAGGGCGCAATTCCATTTTAAACGATTTTTTGCATCAATAGGTACGTTGTTGGGCTTTAGCCCTTTTTATATATGTCTAAAGAGGGCTAAAGCCCAACAACGTACTTTAATTAATTCCGCTTTTTGGCTGCGGACTGAAGTCCGCACTACAAACGAATCTTACTGCGGTTAATTGATCGGACACGGCTTTGAGGGGGAAAAGTCAATTTGGATTTTGGGATTTGAAAATCCAAAAGCCTTTCGAGTCTAACTAGAGCTTTTCTCTAAAAGATGAGGTATGACTGACAGCTTATATAATACACTAAGAGGGCTAAAGCCCAACAACGTACCTCACCTATCTGAGAAGGGCTATAATCTTGATAAATCAAGACACCACCTACAAAATTTGACTAATCTTTCACTGGCCGCATTGTCGGGAACATTACGGCATCTCGGATGCTTTGAGTATTAGTTAAAAGCATCACCAATCTATCTACGCCGATGCCCATTCCCGCACAATTCGGCATTCCCAAAGATAGCGCTTGGATGAAGTCTTCATCCATGGGATGCGCTTCGTCGTCGCCTGCATTTTTCTGCGCTAGCTGTTCTTCAAAGCGCTTTCTTTGCTCTTTCGGATCGTTCAATTCTGAGAATCCATTTGAGTATTCTGTGCCATTAATAAATAGCTCGAAACGTTCGACAAATCCCGGTTTGCTGCGGTGTCCTTTGGCTAAGGGACTGACTTCGACGGGATAGTCGATGATGAATGTCGGTTGAATTAGTTTGGGAACAACTAATTTGTCAAAAACTGCGTACAAGACGTAGCCTAAACTTTGTTGTTCTAACTTTGACAGATGCAGTTCTAGCTTGCTTGCAGAGCCGATCGCACTTTCCAAGTCCAAACTGTCAAAATCCAGCCCAAACTCGTCTCTGACAGCTTCCACCATCGTTTTAACTTGCCAGTGTTTCCCGCTGAAACCGGGATATTTGTCGCTGTAGTCGAACTTGCGCTCTAAACTGATGGTTTCTCCCTGATTTTCAATTTCCACGACATCTCCAAAGACAGCCGCCGCCGCAAAACACATCACATCTTCGACAACTGTTAAAATGTCGAACACATCTGCATAGGCTTGGTAAACTTCTAAGGAGGTAAACTCGGGATTGTGAGTGCTGTCAATACCCTCATTTCTAAAGGCTTTTCCTAGTTCAAATACTCGCTCGAAGCCGCCGCAAATAGCTCTTTTTAAGAACAATTCCGGTGCCACTCGCAAATATAAGTCTACTTCCAAAGCATTGTGGTGCGTAATGAATGGCTTAGCAGCAGCACCGCCGTAAATAGCTTGCAGCGTTGGCGTTTCTATCTCGTAAAAATCTGCTTTCCAGAGATAGGAACGGATACTTTGTACGATGCGGCTACGCACCATGAAACGGTTGAGCGCATCTTGGTTGCTAGCCAAATCCATTTCGCGGTGGCGGCGGCAAACTTCGGGGTCGTTAATGCCGTAATAAGCATCGGGAAATTGGATTGTAGCTTTTGATAAAAGGGTGAATTCCCGCACTAAAATAGAAAGTTCTCCCCGTGGCGTGCGGCAGCCAATACCTTGGACGCCGACAAAATCGCCGATATCAAGCAATTTTTTAATTTGTTCAAAGCTCAAACCGACTTCACCGGTGACGATTGCTTTCTCGATTTTGAGTTGAATTTTGTCTGTGGCGTCTTTTAAATCGATGAAACCAATTTTGCCGCTGTCTCGCTTGGAAATAATCCGGCCTGCTAATCGCAGGGAAATTTCTTCGGGATCGCTTTCTCCGTTGGCGAGTTCTTTTCCCGGCTGACTAAATATTTCGCGAACTTGTTGGGCTGTGTGCGATCGCGCGTAGGATTGGCTAGGATACGGTTCTATGCCTTGCGATCGCAGTTCTTCTACTTTTTGACTGCGGACTTCGGCTTCACTCAGAGTCATTACTTATTGCCTGGTTAAAATTACCAATATCTTACATCTTGCACTATTCTCGTGCTGGCGCTCCGGGCGGGCTCGCCTGCTCACCCCACCAGAAAATTCACTCTTTGTGGGACAAGCATCTTGCCTGTTCCTGACCAAGCTGCAAAATGTGAGAAACACTAGACTTTATCATAACCGCGCAACAGGGATGAATTTTTCAAACAACTAAGATACACTTGCGATCGTCAGGCGTGCCTTAACTGTTGACTAACATCTGCGATCGCAACCGCCACATCCGGCGCAGACGTAAATAATCTCACAAAAAAAAACTAAACTCCTTACAGATAAACGGTTTGATTCCCACTCTCAACTGCCAACTGTCAACTGCCAACTGCCAACTGCCAACTGCCAACTGCCAACTACCAACTGCCAACTGTCAACTGCCAAAGCGGGCGAAACCTTAAAAAATTAAGTTGTCTGTCGATCGCAAGTGGTGAGATGATATGTAGTGCAGCCTCACGGCAGTTCCACAGAAACTGAACAGCAGAGACGCGGGCGATCGAACTCGACTCATCGCACCTCTGCCACAATCGACCACACATATCATGTCCGGTCGATCGATCGTACTATTTGGGTCGGGGCGGGTTTACTAAAACTCTGGTTTTCATTGGGGATTATTGGTGAACCCGCCCCTACAAGAATTACGATCGATTGACCCGATATGATATCACACACACTCTCTCTTAACATATAAAAACCAGAATTATGGCTGTTGCAACTCAATCACTCGAAGAACTCTGCATCAACTCTATCCGCTTTCTCGCCATCGATGCGGTAGAAAAAGCAAAATCAGGACACCCGGGACTGCCGATGGGCGCTGCTCCTATGGCCTTCGTGCTGTGGGATCGGTTTATGCGGTTCAACCCCAAAAACCCCAAGTGGTTCAATCGCGATCGCTTCGTCCTCTCGGCCGGCCACGGCTGTATGCTACAGTACGCCCTCATGCACTTGACCGGCTACGATAGCGTCAGCCTCGACGACATCAAGCAATTCCGTCAGTGGGAATCCAAAACCCCCGGACACCCAGAAAACTTTGTCACCGAAGGCGTAGAAGTTACTACAGGCCCTCTGGGACAAGGCATTGCTAACGCCGTCGGTTTGGCAATGGCAGAAGCTCACCTCGCTGCCAAGTTTAACAAGCCCGGTAACACCATTGTTGACCACTACACCTATGTCATCATGGGTGACGGCTGCCACATGGAAGGCATTTCCGGCGAAGCTTGTTCCTTGGCTGGACACCTCGGACTCGGCAAATTAATTGCCCTGTACGATGACAATCACATTTCCATTGAAGGCGACACTAGCTTGGCCTTTACTGAAGATGTCGGCAAGCGTTTTGAAGCTTACAACTGGCACGTCATTACAGTAGACAATACTGCTCTAGACAACGATACTAACCTAGAAGCAGTTCACAAAGCTATTGAAGAAGCGAAAAAAGTCACGGACAAACCGTCCATGATTAAAGTCCGCACCATCATTGGTTACGGTTCTCCCAACAAGCGCAATTCTTACAGTTCTCACGGTGCTGCTTTGGGTACCGATGAAGTGAAAGCAACTCGCGATTTCTTGAAGTGGGAACACGCACCGTTTGAAATTCCTAGCGATGCTTTGTCACACTTCCGCAAAGCAGTTGAACGCGGCGCTCAATCTGAGCAAGAATGGAATCAAGCTTTTGCTGATTATAAAGCAAAATATCCCGCAGAAGCAGCGGAATATGAGCGCACCGTTGCTGGCACACTTCCCGAAGGTTGGGATAAAGTTCTCCCGACTTACAAGCCGGAAGATAAGGCAGATTCCAGCCGGAATCATTCTGGAAAATGTTTGAATGCTTTGGCTGCTGTCCTACCTGAATTGATCGGCGGTTCCGCTGACTTGGCATCTTCTAACATGACTTTGCTCAAGGGTGAAAAAGATTTCCAAAAAGGTCAATACGAAGGACGCAATCTGCGGTTTGGTGTGCGGGAACACGCTATGGGCGCGATCGCCAATGGTATGCTCCTCCACGGTGGCTTAATACCTTACTGCGCCACATTCTTGGTATTTGCCGACTATATGCGCGGCGCAATTCGCCTCTCCGCACTCTCCGAAGCCGGAGTCATCTATGTCATGACTCACGACTCCGTAGCCTTGGGCGAAGACGGCCCCACCCACCAACCAGTCGAAACCATCGCTTCCCTGCGCGCCATCCCCAATTTATTGGTAATGCGCCCTGCGGATGGAAACGAAACATCCGGTGCTTACAAGGTGGCAGTTGAAAGCCCCAAACGCCCCACTTTGATGGCTTTGTCTCGTCAAAACTTGCCCAATTTGGCCGGAAGCTCGATCGAAGGAACAGCCAAAGGCGCTTACATTTTGTCCGACGACGGCGGCACTCCCGACATCATTTTAATCGGCACCGGTGGCGAAACATACCTCTGCGTTGATGCCGCTGAAAAATTGCGCGCCGCAGGCAATAAAGTCCGCGTCGTTTCGATGCCTTGCTGGGAATTGTTCGACTTGCAAGATGCCGCTTACCGCGAATCTGTACTACCAAAAGCTGTTACCAAACGGTTAGCAGTTGAAGCAGCTTCTAGCTTCGGCTGGGGACGTTATTTGGGTTCCGAAGGCGACAGCATCAGCATCGACACCTTCGGCGCTTCTGCACCAGGCCCCGTTGCTCTAGAAAAGTTTGGCTACACCGTTGATAATGTCGTAGCTAAGGCTAAAGCGCTGTTGGGTTAATCAATAGCAGCAGCATAATTTTGGATGGGGCGGGCTTGGGGCTCGCCCCTTTTTTTATGGGTGAAGGAAGAAGGAAGACGGAAGAAGGAAGACGGAAGAAGGAAGAAGGAAGACGGAAAAAGATAAAACTTCAACCCGCGGAGGCGGGTTTTGTTTGTGTAGCCGCGAATGACCTTCGCCCGGTCTTCTGTAGATTTTTGAATTTTGAGATAACTTATAAGTTATTGGGTTAAATTTTCCATTCCCCATTACCCATTCCCAATTACCAATTACCAATTCCCAATTCCCAATTCCCGATTCCCCATTACCCATTTCTTTATCATGTGGACTGTTTTAAATAACCTCTTATTCATCGGGAATTACATTCCTCACGGCCACTGTTACCTTTGGCAGCGAGAGCTTGTCGCGCTGCATATAGTGTCAGACTCGATAATTGCCCTGGCATACTATTCAATACCCCTATCCCTAATTTATTTTATCAGTCAGCGAAAAGACTTGCCATTTCGCAACATTTTTTGGCTGTTTGCCGCCTTTATTATCTCCTGCGGTACTACTCATGTAATGGAAGTTTGGACGCTTTGGCATCCTGTTTATTGGGTTTCTGGCTGTCTAAAAATGATTACCGCCGCGATTTCTGCTTACACGGCTTTTGCATTAATTCCTTTAGTTCCCCAAGCATTAACTCTTCTGAGTCCAACTCAATTAGGGATGATCGATCGCATACTGCAACAAGAAATCATCGAACGCCGAGAAACAGAAGCTCGCTATCAAACCTTAACTGAAGCTTCGCCGGTGGGAATATTTTATGCAGACGCTATAGGAGATTGCTTGTATGTCAACGAGCGCTGGTGTCAAATTTCGGGAATGGGCTGCGATGAAGCTTTGGGTAAAGGGTGGTTCCAAGGCATTCATCCAGACGACCGCCAGCGGGTTTTTGACCAATGGTACAGCGCCGCTGCCGAGAAATTGCCGTTTAAATCTGAGTACCGCTTTCAAGGCATCGATCGCACTAAAATCAGTTGGGTATTCGGTCAAGCTGTCGGTCAAGTCGGAGAAAATGGGAAGGTTAAAAGTTATGTTGCTACTATTACTGATATTACAGAACGCAAGCAGGTAGAAGAAGAAAATCGACTGCTCAATGAAACTCTGGAGCGTCGAGTAGTCGCTCGCACTGCTCAAATTGAAATTTACAACCACAAATTGCAAAAAGAAATCGCCTACAGACAAAAAATTGCGTTCACTTTGTTAGAATTGACGCAACTGCAAAATGCAATTCTTAATAGCCCTAACTACACAATTATTTCTACCGAACCAGACGGTACGATTAAAACATTTAATCTGGCAGCCCAGAAACTTTTAGGCTATTCCTCCGAAGAAGTGGTGGGAAAATTTACGCTAGCAATCATTCACGATCCTGTGGAGGTCGGCAAAAGAGCAGAAATTCTTTCTCAAGAATTGGGAGTAAAAATAGAGCCGGAGTTTGAGGTTTTTGTTGCCTGGGCGCGTCGGGGAATAGCTGACGAAAATGAATGGAGTTACATTCGCAAAGATGGTTCGCGGTTTCCGGTACTGCTGTCTGTGACTGCCTTATTTGACAACAACGGAAATATTAACGGTTTTTTGGGTATCGGTCAGGATATTAGCGATCGCAAACAAGCTGAAAAAGATTTCCGCGACCTCACCATTGCCCTGCAAAATGCCGTGGAAGGCATTTCGCGACTGGACATTGAGGGACGCTACGTCAATGCTAACCGAGCTTACGCTCATACCTGCGGTTACGAACCCGAAGAAATGGTCGGTATGGAATGGATACTCACCGTACATCCTGATGATATTGAGATGCTAATCTCAGCTTATGAGGAGATGCTAATTTCTGGCAAAGTAGACGTGGAAGCTAGAGGAGTCCGGAAAAATGGAACGTTTTTTTACAAGCAAATAACTCTGGTAAAAGCTTGCGACGCCCAAGGGACATTTAACGGTCACCACTGTTTCATGAAAGATATCACCGATCGCAAACTAACTGAAAGAGCCTTGCAGGAAAGCGAATTCAAGTACAGACAAATAGTTGAATTAGCAGAAGAAGGTATTTGGGTAATTGACAGCAATTCCCTCACGACTTATGTCAATCACGCAATGGCACGAATGCTTGGCTATAGTGAAGTAGAAATGTTAGGTAGACCGCTTTTGGATTTCACGGACGAACCGGAAAGAACATCAAATCTCTATCCTGTGGATTGGCGCCAGCAAGCTATTGGTGAAAAACGTGAAGTACAACTAAAAACTAAGGAGGGTAAAGATGTTTGGACTTATATTTCTACCAGTCCAGTATTCGACAATCTGGGGAATATGCTGTCTTGTTGTGCGTTGGTTTACAACATTACAGGCCGCAAAGAAGCAGAGGAGCAAATGCTGCAACTTACAGAAGATTTGAAGCGTTCTAACGAGGAACTAGAACAATTTGCTTATGTGGCTTCCCACGATTTGCAAGAACCGCTCCGAGCCGTTACCAGTTACACTCAATTACTCGCCCAGCGCTATCAAGAAAATTTGGACGATCGCGCCGATAAGTATATTAATTATATTGTTGACGGCGCGACCAGAATGCAACAATTGATTAATGATTTGTTGGCGTATTCGCGACTGGGAACGAGGGGTCAGGAGTTTGAGCCAGCCGACTGCAATGCTGCTGTCAAGCAAAGTTTGTGCAATTTGCAAATTGCGATCGCCGAAACAAAAGCTGTCATCACCTGCGACGCGATGCCAACGGTGATGGCAGATGAATCTCAACTGGTGCAATTATTCCAAAATTTGATCGCCAACGGCATCAAATTTTGCCGCGAAGACATCCCGTTCATTCAGATCGCTGCCCAAAGGCAAGAGGGCGAATGGCTGTTCAGCGTCCGCGATCGGGGCATTGGCATCGATCCTGAGTATGCCGATCGCATTTTTATCATTTTTCAACGCCTGCACGGACGCCGCGAATATTCCGGTACTGGCATAGGTTTGGCGATGTGCAAGCGGATTGTGGAACGCCATGGCGGGCGGATCTGGGTGGAATCTCAGGAGGGAAAAGGAGCGACTTTTTACTTCACTATTCCTATAATTAATAGCTGAAGGGTCAAAGTTCAATTTTTTTTTCCTCTAATCAAAAGGATACGCCAGTTATGAGCGATCGAAGCACTGTTAGACCCGTTGAGATTCTGCTGATTGAGGATTCGCCCAGCGACGCCGATTTGGCAATAGAAGCCTTCGGTCAGGGTAAAATATTGAATAACTTACATTTTGTGGAGGATGGAGTTGAAGCAATCAAGTTTTTACACAAAACAGCACCCTACCTGGGCGTACCCCGTCCTGATTTAATTTTGCTGGATTTGAATCTGCCCAAAAAAAGTGGCGTTGAAGTGCTAGAAGAAATTAAAACTGACCCTAATTTAAAATTAATTCCTGTAGTGATTCTCACCACTTCAGCAGCTCCGGAGGATATTGCCAAGTCCTACTCGCTCCACGCCAACTGTTACATAACTAAGCCTGTAGACTTCGTACAATTTACTAAAGTAGTCAGGTTAATTGAGGAATTCTGGCTCGCAGTCGTCAAACTTCCTCTAAATTAAACAACAGATACTTTGCTGATGGCCAATAGAAAATTTTTTCAACTTTTTGAAATTCGGTATAGGAGGATTCACCCAGCAGTCCTGATATCGGTAAAAAATGCAAATGTAGGCTAACTGCAAACCCCAGAGCCATTTCTCATGCCAGAATCGCAAATAGTATCACTTGGCTAGAAAAAGTCTGGCAAAAAGCATTTTTTTCACAAGTGGCATAAGAGTGGAAGATGGAGTTTGATACTCCCCATGCCTAAAGGCGAGGGGATTCTTGAAGAAACCATAATCGGATCTACAAAGGCGCTATCAATTCGCCGCTACTCGCTCAACTTGAATTTCTTCAAGCATTGCGTATACTTTAGTTTTTTTTGCTTTCAGAGTCCATCACTAGCCAAAAGTTACGGTACGCTCAACAACCAGCCTTTTGTTTGCCCTTTAACTATTCCGAATCAAGTCGGATATGTCCGTTGCCGGGATTGCACCGTACTAGGTTGTTTCAACACGTAGATGGTTATTCCTACTCAATCTTCTTAATCATAACATCAATTTTCGATATGTTTCATTGATCGATAGTTCGGACAGTTTTTTAACGACTCTGTAAGCGTTACAGACTAAGCCCTGGCATTTTTAATGATTTTTTGAAACGAGCGGGCTAGACTTAAAGATTGAAAAAATAGTCAGCCCTATAGCCATCAAGGGTTTGAGATACTCGATCAGATCTAAAACTGTCCTTCGTATTGATTGATGTATGTAAAGAAATATTGAAGGCGGTTGAAACCGCTACCGACTTGGATCCGTGTCGTTAGCCCGGGGCTTGCGTTTCGCTCTTCGGTCAGCAAGGATTTTTTTCCAGCCAGAAAGTTTGTAGTGGGCGTACCCCGTCTTGATTGCATTATGCTTGACTTGAATTTGGCTAAATAAAGTGGTTTGGAAGTGTTACCAAATAATAATTTTCAAGTTGCAAATGGCAGGGTCAAGAAAAAAAGTTTAAGCTGAGATTGATACGCCGTGAAAATGTTACAGCCAAAAACCTCTAAGCTATGTGGATTAAGATTCTGTTAATAGAAGACAATCCCGCTGATGCTGATTTGCTTGCAGAACTTTTAGAAGTATCTGGGGGCGTTCAGTGGGAACTCGTGTCTGTTGAGTTCCTGCATGAGGCGATCGCCCAACTGTCCAAACAACACTTTGATATAGTATTGCTCGACCTTTCTTTACCCGACAGCCGCGGTTTGGAAACCCTAACTCGCCTGCGAGAAGTTGCTCCCGATACAGCAATGGTGGTAATGACAGGCTTGGACGATGAGGCGATCGCCCTAGAATCAGTTCGCTTGGGAGCTCAAGATTACATTGTTAAAGGTCAAATTACTACTCCATTATTAGTGCGGACTATCCGCTACGCGATCGAACGATCGCAAACATTCCAAATGCTGCGGGAAAGCGAGCGGCGTTTTCGGGCGATTTTTGACTCTTCCTTTCAACTCACCAAGCTGCTGACTCCCGAAGGAGTCGTGCTGGAAGTCAACGAGACAGCCCTCGATTTTGCCGGAGTGCGATCGCAAGATATAGTCGGCCGCCCGATTTGGCAAATGGTGATTTGGCCTCAAACCCGAAATTTTTCCGAACAACTGCAATTTGCGATCGCCAAAGCCAGCCGCGGCGAGTTTTTCCGCAGCGAAATCGACTTGGTAGGCAAAAACGGCCAAATTGTCACAGTTGATTTCTCACTCAAACCTGTTAAAAATGAGACAGGACAAGTTTTGCTACTCATTGCTGAAGCCCGCGACATTAGCGATCGCAAACGCGCAGAAGCTGAAATTCTCAAAGCCCTCGCACGAGAAAAAGAACTTTCCGAACTGCGAGCCAAATTTGTCACCATGGTTTCCCACGAATTCCGCACCCCCCTGACAACCATCCAATTTTCCGCTGGATTGCTCCAAGATTACAGCGCTAAGTGGTCAGAAGAAAAAAAATCTACTCATTTTGTGCGGATTCAACTAGCCATCAAACGCATGACAGAGTTATTAGAAGATATCCTCGTAATTGGCAAAATAGAAGCAAACACCTTACCATTTCAACCGATTTCCTTAAACCTCGAAAAATTTTGCCGTCAACTCGTAGAAGAACAGCAGCTCAACGATAGCAACCAACATCCGATCGCCTTTATACATGAAGGCGGCAACTGCGACGCTCAAATGGATGAAAAACTGCTGCGGCAAATGTTGGGAAACGTCCTCTCAAATGCCATCAAATATTCCCCCGCCGGCAGTTCAGTTTCCTTGCGACTAAATTGTCAAAACGGCAAAGCTGTTTTCCAGGTTCAAGACCAGGGCATCGGGATTCCCCAAACCGATATAGAGCGGATCTTAGAAACTTTTTACCGAGCTACAAATGTCGGCACTATTTCAGGAACAGGTCTCGGTTTAGCAATTGTGAAAAGAGCCGTGGAACTTCACGGCGGCAAACTGGCGATCGAGAGTCAAGAAGGAAAAAGCACAACTTTCACTATTACCTTACCTTTAATTTGTGCTAGCCAATAAGCTGCTGCGCCAGAGAGAGAGAGTGCGAGAGGGGAAGACGAGTTGATTAATGTTAATAGTTCATTCAAATATATAGCGGTTCTCATAAAGACGAGGTATGTCACATTCTGCTACGATCGTCGGATTGATAACACACACGCGCCCAGAGCCTCTTTACCGGAGTTTAACCTCAGAAAGCTTGGAAGCATCTCAGTTTTGGAAAAAGCATTTTTTTTACAGTGCGAGCTCCCGACAGCACTACAAATACAGAACTGAGATGCTCCCGAAAGCTTATAGGAAAGAAACTATCGATTACCAATTACCCATTACCAATTACCCATTACCAGACATACATCATTTTTTGGATAAAGGTTATACAATTTAAATGCAGTACAGCTTCACGACTAAATTATCAACTATAAGTATCCGCCACTTAACGCTCAGTTAACAACACAAACAAACAAATTTGTCAAGTATCCTCACACAGATTTTTTGCAACAACTACTAACGAAAAGGAGCAATAACCGTGGCAAAGATTTTAGTAATAGAAGACGAAGAATCGATTAGAGAAAACATTTTAGAGTTACTGGAAGCCGAGAATTTTGAAGGCATTGGAGCGAACGACGGTAAAGTCGGTATCAAATTGGCGATCGCACAAATCCCCGATTTAATTTTGTGCGACATGATGATGCCGGAAATTGACGGTCACGGCGTCCTCAAAGCTTTGCGTTCCGACCCCATAACTGCCACAATTCCGTTTATTTTCCTCACAGCCAAAGCCGATAAAAGTGACATTCGCACTGGCATGGAAATGGGAGCAGACGATTACATTACTAAACCTTGTACGCCACAAGAACTGCTAAAAGCAATTGCTATTCGACTTGATAAACAGAAAACAATTAGCAAGCAATCTCAAAAAACCCTAGACGAATTACGCATTAATATTAGTATGTCGCTCCCCCACGAATTGCGGACTCCTTTGAATGCTATTCTGGGCTTTTCCGAGTTAATTTTGTCAGAATATCAGGTGTTCGAGGATTCAGACATCTTAGAAATGATCGGTCAAATTAACACTTCAGGTCATCGCTTATATCGGCTGATTCAGAACTTTTTGCTGTATGCAGAACTTGAGATAGCAGGCACAAATCCCGAACTGCTAAAAGAAATGCGCTGTAGCCAATTTAGCTGCGTACAATCTTTGCTCACTCAAAAAGCGCTCCAGCAAGCGAAACAGGTGAATAGAACAGATGATTTAAAATTAAATTTGCAGGATGCGTCGGTAGCTATTGATTCTATGAGACTTACAAAAATTGTTGAGGAACTGCTGGACAATGCCTTCAAATTTTCTTTAGAAGGAACGCCAGTTTTATTAAGCACTTTCGTGGAAAATGAGACTTTTATTCTGTCTGTCAAAGACCAAGGCCGCGGCATGACTCCCGATCAGATTGCACAGCTAGAAGCTTACAGGCAGTTCGATCGCAAACTTTACCAACAACCAGGTTTGGGATTGGGCTTGGCCATTGTTCAACGCCTAGCAGAATTGCACGGAGGAAAATTTAAAATAGAAAGTTTGCCACAGCAAGAAACAATAGTTTCCGTTTCCCTGCCAATCTAAACAATTTTAGATTTTATATTTTAGATTTTAGACTTGGGGATGATTTACTAAATCGGGGTTGGGATCTTCCCTAAAGTTACATTATTTTGGGAAAAAGTAAACCAGAATTATGGTATTCTAGATTAAAATTGCATATTTAAATCTAGAATACCCATCTCCCCCTCTCCCGGGAGCATCTCAGTTTTGTATTTATAGTGCGAGCTCGCAAGAGCTCGCGTATTGTACAATACGCGAACTCTTGCGTGCTCGCACTCAAAGAAAAAATGCTTTTTATAAAAATGATATGCTCCCCATTCTTCCCCTCTCCCCCTCTCGAACATAACAGACAATCTCTCCGGCGAACAAAGCTTATGCAGGAGCGATCGCCCGTTTCACACATCGGTGCATATAAATTTGAGCTACCTTATCCCCAGGATTGACTTGCAAGCACGCCGAAAACAATCTTGTAGCTTCGAGAAATTTGTCACTATTGTAGAAAACCAAACCTTGCTCAAACATTGTCTTTGTATCTAACTTTTTCTGCCGCAACTCGGGCGGATCGGCCGTAAATATTTCATAAACCGTTACCATGCGCGATTTGCCTTTGACTGTAACGCGATCGATCAACCTAAAATCATAAACATCATTTAACTGTACAAAAGTATTGTGAGTAATTAACATCGAAACTCCATACTCTTTCGTCAAACTTTCCACGCGAGAAGCTAAATTAACCGCATCGCTAATCACCGTGCTATCCATCCGATTTTGCCCCCCCACCGTGCCTAACATCAAAGAACCCGTATTGATGCCAATGCCAATTTGTAGCGGCGCGCGATCGGGCCGACTGCGACTCATATTATACTCGTTAAGCTGCTGTAGCATGGCAATTCCAGCTTTCACCGCATCGTCCGCACTGCCATTAAACAGCGCCATAATTGCATCGCCAATGTATTTATCAATAAACCCAAAATTTTCAGTAATTGCAGGCTCCATCCGCGACAAATAAGCATTAATAAATTGAAAATTTTCTTCAGGACTCATCTGTTCTGAAAGAGCCGTGAAATTCCGAATATCTGAAAACAACACCGACATTTCTTTCTGCACCTGATCGCCTAATTTTACATCCAGAATACTTTCATATCCCAGAAAGTGTAGAAATTGGTGCGGCACAAACCGCCCGTAAGCATCTGTTAATTTTTCTTCCGCTGCTAAAGCCTTTTGCAGCTCATCTGTGAAGTTGCGGCGCTCGGTTTCTACCTCTTGACGCTCTGTGATATCTTGAAAAACTGCGATCGCGTAAACAATATTTTTCCGTTCGTCGTAGATTGGAGTCGCCCAAATCTCGATCGGCACAATCCTCTCCGGGCGGTGAATTTCTGCATCATCAGAGTGCACCACTTCCCCCCCCAGCGCCCGCACAATCGGTTGTCTCTCGCTTGGATACAGCTCATTAGTTCCGGCGCAGTAAGTTTGATAAACTTCCGGCAAAGTGCTAGGAATAACATCAGAAACCAAGCCTTTGCCAAGTATTTTCTCAGCCCAAGAATTCATGTAACAAGGTTTCCCAATACCATCAACCACAAATATACCCACCGGCACCGCTTCCAGCAATTGAGTCAGCCGATTTTCGCTTTCTAACAGTGCTTCATTGAACTTTTCTTCAGCTATCAAAGCTTTTTCCAAATCATTCGTAAACTTCAGGCGTTCCGCATCTACAAGTCTTCGCAAAGTAATATCCTCAGCAAAACCCTGGTAGTAAAGCAGTTCACCCCTAGCATCAAAAACAGTACGTGCATCCTCAGAAATCCAGATAATACTGCCATCTCGGCGGTAAACTTCCGACTCAAACTCAGACACAGTACCGTACTGTTCCATCAACGCAAAAAACTCTTGACGGCGGTGCGGTTGCACGTACAATTGCCGCTGAATCTCATTAACACTTGCCATCAATTCTTCAGGGGAATCATAGCCGTAAATTTGAGCGAGAGCAGGATTAGCGCTAATCAAAGTTCCGTCAGGTGCAGTCTGAAAAATACCTTCGAGAGCATTTTCAAATATCCGGCGATACTTCTCTTCAGCTTGCACCAGCGCTGCTTCAGCTTGCTTGCGTTCCGTAATATCAGTAAAAGCAATAATCCCGTAGCAAATATCCCCGAGAGAATCATAAATAGGAGTCGCCCAACTCTCCACCGGAATAACCTTATTACCAGTCCGAATTTCTACACCCTCAGTCCGCACACTTTCGCCCCGCAGCGCCTGCATAATTGGCAATTCTTCCACAGGACATCTCTGATTAGTTCCGGCTTTATAGAATTGATAAATTGCTGCTTTCTGCTCCGAATTAATATGGGGTACAGTGCCTTTCCCAAATACATCCCGCGCCTTTTGATTAGCATAAAAAGATTGACCGTTCGCATCAAGCACGCACACGCCCAACGGCATCGCTTCCAGGTATTGCGTCAACCGACTTTCGTTTTCGTGGAGTTTAGCAATCAGCATCGCCTGCTTGCGGTTTAATCTTGCCAACTCCTGATTCATTTCCTGAAGTTCTATTTGTTTTTCAGCTAATTGTTTATCTTGAAAATATCTGTAGATTGCCTCAGTAACAGTTAATTTTAAATCATCGGTTTGCCAAGGCTTAGGTATGTATCGGTACAATTTAGCATAATTAATAGCATTGGCTACCGCCTCCAAATTAGCCTGCCCCGTCAGCATAATCTTGAGAGTTCTCGGCGAGATGGCATGAACGCTTCTCAATAGCTCGTCTCCTTTCATATTCGGCATGATATGATCGGAAATAATCAAAGGAACTTCATACTGTTCTGCTAAAAGTTCAGACAGCAATTCCAAAGCTTCTTCGCCGCTTTGGGCAGTTTCAATTAAATATTTATCTTCAAAGGCTTTTAGCAGGTCTATTTCCAGACTATCGAGTATAGTCTGCTCATCATCCACACAAATAATCACAGGTTTTTTCATAACTTTGCTAGACCAGACTTAATCGCTTCAATTAATTCTTGATTTTGCCAAGGTTTTTGTATAAAAGCATGAAGATTGGCTTGAGATTTTGTGCGTTCAATTGCTTCTTTGTCCGCTTGTCCTGTCAGCATAACTGTCACAATCTGCGGATATTTTTGATGAATTTTAATCAGCAACTCATCTCCTTTCATTCCAGGCATCAACCAATCAGAGACAATAACTAGAATGTTAACCTCATCTTCACACAGCTCTTCAATAATCTCCAGTGCTTCGGCAGCACTTTCAGCAAATTCGCAAAGATATTTACCCTTAAATGCCTGTTGCAGTTCAATTTCCAGACTTTCCAACACCGCTACTTCATCGTCAACACACAAAATTGCTGGTTTAGACATCGCTAGTTTCCTCCTTTCGTCTGGCAGGGTGAACCCGGATGGGCAGCACGCCGTTTTCCAAATTCTACATTCCGCGCGCCTAGACTGCAAATTTTTAGCCCCAGATTTCAGTCTGGTGTTTTACCTACTCAATTAAATTAATCGGCAAAGACACTGTAAATGCAGTTTGACCGGGCACTGACTCCACATCAATTGTACCCTGATGTTTTTTAATGATTTTTTTGACAATATCCAATCCTAATCCGCTGCCTTCTCCCGCTGGTTTGGTCGTAAAAAACGGCTCAAAAATTTTCGGCAAAATCTCCGGTGAAATTCCAGCGCCACTGTCGGTAATTTTTACGGCAAAGTTGGTATCTTGCTGCAAGGCGTCAATTGTTAAAGTTCCTTGATTGTCCATCGCTTGTAAGGCATTGTGAATTAAATTTGTCCAAACTTGATTGAGTTCGTCTGGATAACACAATACCGGAGGCAATTGAGCTTGATAGTTTCTGACGATTTCTACACCTTGTTTTAGCTGGTTCTGATAAAGAGTTAATACAGTTTCAATTCCATCAGTGATATTCACTTCTAGTTTATCCCCATGCACATCGTAACGCGCATAATTTTTGAGAGCAAAAACGACTTTTGCAGCGCGTTCTGTAGCGGTAGCGATGGTTCTGGCGCTTTTTTGAATACTAGCAAAATCGTAGGCGGTTTTGATAATATTTTCGCTGTCAGGGTCTTTGAGCAACGGCACGAATTCTTGCACATTTCCTTGCAATCCGATATTGACTAAAATGCTAGCAAGGCTGTCAGCATTATCAATCCCTTCCGCATCTAGTTGCTGCTTCACGCCTCTTTTAAATTCCCGTTTTTCTCGCGTAGATAAAGAGTAAGTTTGTTGGCGGGAACTGTACATTAAACTCAAAAAATCATGCTGGCGTTCGGCAGACAGTTCTTTAAAAAAAACTGGCAAACTGTCGAGATTGTTATCCAAAAAGCCGGTAATATTCCCAATAGACGATCGAATCGCCCCTAGCGGCGTATTAATTTCGTGAGCAATGCCTGCAATCAGTTGCCCTAAGGCAGCCATTTTTTCCGATTGAACTAATTGCTCCTGAGTTGCTTGCAGTTGCTCTAAAGTGATTGTCAGTTCATCGTTTTTCTGTTTGAGTTTTTTTTGCAACTGGCACATTGCTAAATGGGTTTCTACTCTAACTAGCACCTCTTCCATCTGAAAGGGTTTGGTAATATAATCTACTCCGCCTACAGCAAAAGCTTTAACCTTATCTAGTACGTCATTTATCGCGCTGATAAAAATCACCGGAATGTCGCGAGTGCGTTCATCAGCTTTGATTTTTTCGCAAACTTCATACCCGTTCATTTCGGGCATCATAATATCCAGCAAAATCAAATCGGGAGGCATACCTTGTGCGGCCGAAAGTGCTAACTCGCCGCTCGGTACGGGGCGGACTTTATAGCCCTTGCCATTCAAAATTCCGGCTAGCAGTCGCAAATTCGCTGGGGTATCGTCCACTACTAAAATATTACCGGGAGGGGTACTAGGAATGTCATTATTCATGTGAGCTTGCTTGAGAGATTAACTTTAAAACTTTGTCGTACTCGAAATTTTCTATACAATTGGCGATCGCAGCAGCAGTTACTGTATCCTTTAATCTAATTTGGTCGATCGAACTCTCAATGAAATCCATATCCACTTTTAGTATGGCCAGCTTTAAATCAGCTACCAGCGACTCAGGCAATTTAAGGAAGTCAGCCGCAGTCATTTCGCGATCGCGCTCTTTGACTGCCGATGAGTTAGCTTGCCCCGGATCTTCATAAATATAGCGTACTCCGATATGTTTGTGCATAGCATCGAAAATATCGGCTTCCCGGAAAGGTTTCCGCATAAAAGCATCGCAGCCCGCCGACAAAATTACAGCCCGTTCTTCCTCCAAAACGCTCGCAGTCAGCGCAATAATAGCAGTAGCTTGACCTTTAATAGTGCCTTTAATGTATTGTGTTGCTTCGTAGCCGTCCATCACGGGCATTCTCATGTCCATCCAAATTAAATGCGGCTCCCAATTGTCCCAAATCTCAATAGCTTCTTGACCGTTAGTAGCTTCTTTCAGTTCAAAACCCAGAGGATTGAGAAGCTTAATCAACAGTTGGCGGTTGAGCAGTTTATCATCTACTATCAAAATTCGATAGGGGTGTTGGTTGGGTTCCAAGGCAATCACATTGCGAGTTTGTTTTGGGATAGAAATATCAGCCGCCTCCACCGCAATAACTTGAATATCAAACTGAAAATTAGTGCCCTTCCCAACAGCAGAATTGACGCTGATTTCGCCACCCATTAATTCCACAAATTTGCGGCTGATTGGCAATCCCAAGCCTGTACCTTCTTGGGAATCTTTGCCTGTCTGGGTTTGCACGAAAGCTTCAAAAAGATTGTCTAATTCATTGGCAGCAATACCTGGGCCAGTATCTTCGACTTCAAAATGAATAAAGAAGGATGAGGCAGAAGTTGAACCGTCATTGTGGCTTTTATAACTCGCATTTTCTGACAAAGTTAAATGTGGAGATTTAATGTTATTACTGACCTCAATTCCTGTATTTTTGTAGGTTTTTGATACAAGATTATTTACTGATTTTTTCTCTCGGTCTTGGCTGATTAAATGCTTGCTAGCTCTGACACAAACACCGCCATATTCTGTGAATTTAAGAGCGTTATTTAGCAAATTAATTAATATTTGCCGCAATTTTAACTCGTCAGTTTCTACGTATTGCGGTAAGTCGGGACTGCGATCGAAAACTAACTGCAAATGCTTGTCGTCTGCTTTGAGTTGAAACATATCGTCCAAGTCGTGTAGCAGGCGATAGAGGTCGAATTTTTTGGGATTGAGGGTGGTGCGCCCCGATTCAATTTTAGATAAATCGAGCACGTTATTAATCAGGGTGAGCAGGTGTTCTCCGCTGCTGCTAATTATGCTAAGATTTTCTTGGTGTTCTCGGGATAGGGTTTGGCTGCGAGTCATCAGTTGGGAAAAGCCGAGAATTGCATTGAGGGGCGATCGCAATTCGTGACTCATGTTAGCCAGAAAGGCACTTTTAGCTTGATTGGCTACTTCCGCCTTGTCCTTGGCTACAGCCAATTCGGCAGTCCGCTCTTGCACTCGGTGTTCTAAAGTTGCAAAAGATTGTTGCAGTTGTTGAGCCATGCTGTTAAATGACTTGGCTAATTCTCCCAATTCGTCGGAACGTTCGCTTTCTACTGTGGTGTCCCATTCGCCTTTAGCAATATTTTTAGCTGCTGTATTTAAGCGCAAAATTGGATTTGTCACCCACCGAGAAGTCTGAATGCCGATAACTACAGCTATGGCTAAAGCTGCCAAACAAAGCCAAATTGTCATGCGAGTATTGGCATCGATTTGTTCGGTGAAATCTGCTTCAGGAACAACTACCACAATCAGCCAGTCCAAACCTTTGCCGTCTTGGAAAGGTAGGACTTTTACAAATTGTCGCTTGCCGTCTATTTCAAAATTTAAGATATAGGAAGTTTTAATTTCCTTTAATTCCCGAAAACGAGCTGCTACATATTTAGCTGTAGCTTGAGTCGAGGGGTCAACACTCTCTTCTGCTTTAAACAGTTCTTTTTTATTATCTTTGGTACGGAATGGTTGTTCGGCTGTTGAAGTTGCGAGTAACGTACCATTTCTTTCGACAATAAATGCTTGACCGGATTTGCCGATCTTGAGACTGTTTAAAAATATTCCAATATGGTCGAGACGCAAAGCAGCAATTAATACTCCTTCTAGCTGGTTGTTATCGTATACAGGTTGGAGTGCGCTGAGTATTAATGTTGGTTCAAGAAACGAAATATAAACTGAGCTCCAAGTTGGTTTGCCGACATTAGCTGCATTTTGGTACGAAGGATGTTCGCGGATGTCAAATTTTTTGACCATTGCTGCTACGGTAGTGCGATCGCCTGTATTGTTAGTATTGTATGAATAAAAATCAAAGCCAGTAGATTTGCCTGACATATTAATCATGAGAGGGCCAGTTGAGAGTTTTTCTCCGGTTCTATAGTCTCCCTTGTTGTTAGCAATAGATGTAAAATTTATATAAGGATATAATTGTACTTGTCGCCAAAGATATTTCTCCCAATCTGATAAATTTTCCATGTTTAACAAGCCCAGTTTGACAGTATCGAGCTTGCTTTGATTGATTTGATGGGGAGTAGTCAGGTAAACTTGCAGGTTTTGCTCGACACGCAAACTCACCTCGCTCATTAACTGAGTGGCAAGATTATTAACTGCTTTTTGTCCGTTTCTAAAGGAGAGATATCCTACGAGTCCCACGGCTGCGACGATTTGCAGCACAAATGGAACTATGAGAACAGTTCTCAGCGATAATTTATCTAACATTTTATCAATCATAAGATTCAGAGGTTTGGTGAACTTAGCCTAGAACCGTTCTTGGAGAGCTTATCTTAACAGCAGCGCCATCTACTACCTACTAGCTAGAGGAAATTGATGCGGGCTGTATTAGCTGTGGTAGACGCTGAACCGCGATCGAATGTGAGCCTAATCTTTGCTTAGATTAAAGTATATTATTTTACCCATTGTCCTATTATTTTGAGGATAATTGTCAAAATTTGCCGTCTCAGGCTGCGAGAAGTGCCTGATACACGATACGCGCGGGCGAGTAGAACCCGCATCGGCCCAGCGGTTTGGAGAGGGTCGATCGAATTTGCTCGATCGACTAGCCATTTTCGACAAGACGTGTTATACTCGAAAAAGTCGAGGGCACGTAGCTCAGTGGATAGAGCATCAGGTTCCGGTCCTGAGGGTCGGGGGTTCAAATCCCTCCGTGCTCACTGAAATTAATAAAAAGATCGATCGTTCGCGATCGATCTTTTTTATGACCAATGTTCAACAGTTGACAGTTGACAGTTGACAGTTGACAGTTGACAGTTGGAGAGCGACCTCTACCCAGAAGGATGAGGATTGGAGTAATGAATAGTCTGATTTTAATTTCTCCCGGGCTTGGGGCTTTCAATCAATTATTTCTGGTAAAGGAGTTCTGGCTGTGCGGGCGATTTCAGAACACAGCAGCGCGCACCGCACACCCTACAACAGACTGCCGATTGTCAAATATCGTCATCGTTTTGACCTTGCACGCCCTGGAGAATCCGCGATAACTCACTCTTCTCATTAACCGAAATCCGAGTTGGAGAACCGCTGATTATCCGTTCGTAGCCACGGAACGAATCTTTAATTTGTGGGCCTCTTTCAGTAATCGTGTATTCTCGAATTCCTTTGTCGTGCCACGAACCGCGCATCTTAAACACATTAATTGCCCGCGACATTTCGCCTCGAATCTCTACATACTGAAGCATGATAATCGTGTCAGTAATTGTAGAAATATGGGAGTCCGTAATCGAATGAGAACCCATAAACTGGTCGCTGGTATTCGTAAAAAAGCCGGTGATTTCTTCCTGCTTCGCAAAACCAGTCACCCCAATCACAAATTGTCTGAAAGCATTATTGCTGACACCCCTAGCTAGGGCTGAAAGCGAGTCTATGGCAATTCGAGAAGGTTTGAACTCAGCAATTTCTGATTTAATCGTCTGCAAGTGGTCTTCCAAGCCCGCAGATTCGGGGTAAGTACACAGCAGCTTCAGCAGTCCTTTGTGTTCCATTTCCTCAAAATCAATGCCCCAAGAATAAGCATTGCGGAACAACTGAGCTCGCGACTCTTCATAGGCAAAAAGTAGTGCCCGATTGCCGTTCATACAAGCATTCTGCAAGAACTTGCTTACCAACAGCGTTTTGCCGGTTCCCGTCGCACCGGTAGCCAAAATAATCGAGTCTTTAAAGAAACCGCCGCCGCACATCTCGTCGAGAGTTTTATCGCCGGAAGAAACCCGCACGTTAGAAGACTTTTGAGTTAATCGCATGGCCCCCAAGGGGAAAATATTAATACCATCATTGGTCATAGTAAAAGGATATTCACCCTTCATGTGAGTTGTACCGCGCAACTTCAAAATTTCGATGGTGCGGCGGCGGCGTTCGCCTTCCAAGACGTTGCGAACAATCACGACATTATCCGACACAAACTCTTCCACTCCAAACCGCGCCACCGGGCCGTATTCTTCAACCCGTTCGGTAGTCATAACTGTAGTTGCGCCTACTTGTTTGAGGCGCGCAACTAAGCGAAAGATTTCTCGGCGCACCACAGATGCAGCTTCGTACTGCTGAAATACGGCTGTTACTGAATCTATAGAAACGCGCTTGGCTTTGTACTTGCGAATGGCGTACTGAATTCGCTCGATTAAAGCAGATAAATCAAAGTTTCCCACAATATCCTGACCTTCTGGATCGGGGGAAGCATCTAAAATAAATAGCTTGCCTTCATCTATTAGCCGTGCCAAATCCCAACCGAAACTGCAAGCATTTTTAATAATATCTGTCGGAGATTCTTCAAAAGTTACGAGGACTCCAGGTTCGTCAAAATGGATGATTCCGTTATATATAAATTGTACGGCAAATAAAGTTTTTCCCGTTCCTGACGTGCCGCTGACTAGGGTGGTTCTGCCGATCGGCATTCCGCCGTGACTGATGTCATCGAAACCCTCAATCATCGTGCGAATCTTTTCAACGCCTGCCGTTACCAATCCTTCTGGTTGCACCGTTTGACTAATTTCATTCATGTCGATTTTTGTCAACTCTCAGTATTCTTTATTTCTCACTCATTAACCCAGCCCATGAGTCTTTATACCCAGCTTGTAATTTGGGTTCTTGCTCAATAACTAATGACTGCTGACTGCGGATCAATGACTGTCTTCTGATTATCTTATGAATTCAGGTCTTCTTCGCGAAGTTCTTCATAGAGCAAATCTAATCCTATCAGAACTTTCTCGCGATCGGACAAATCGCCGATAATTTTTCGCACCGGCGGCGGCAAGATTTTCGCCAGGGTGGGGGTTGCTAGAATTTTGTCCTCTTCTGCTAGCTGAGGATTTTTGAGAACGTCTATGACTTTCAGGGCGTAGACTCCTTGAAATTCCTGTTCTAGGATGTCTTTTAGGGTTTTCAAAGCTCGCACTGAGTTCGGAGTATTCCCGGCAACGTATAGCTTCAGAATGTAGGTTTTCTTCAGAGGACTCATGAACTTTTTAAATGTTGAGTATTAGTTGTCAGATGTTAGTTGTAGTTGTTATTGGTCTTGAATCCGCTGTTCTTTGTTATTTTATAATAATTTCAGCGTCACGATCGCGCTGCCGGCTGTCTTCTCCTTTCTAGTTTGTTAAATTTTTCCGGCGTTGCTGAATCAGGGTATGAGACGAGAAAAAATGCGAGATTGGAGCCGAAAATGATTTCTGGGATTTTGATTGGGAATTGGAACATCTCCAAATT
>NZ_JAEQCE010000170.1:0-4805 GCF_020738665.1 Microcoleus sp. PH2017_08_TRC_O_A | reverse complement strand
GGATTGGAGTAATGAATAGTCGGATTTTAATTTCTCCCGAGCAGGGTTCCGGCTTTCAACCAATTCTTTCTGGTAATTACTGACTAATACTTCTCAATGTCTCTGGAAAGTCAGGAATATCACTGAGAAGTTTTGAAAATTCACCCGATCGCACTACCCGACTCACCTATCTAGACTATTAAGGTTTTGTAATAAGGGCGATCGCGCGATTCACAGCACTAAACTTTACCAGTAGCCGTAGCGAACTACTTTTCTGAAGGAACCGTCGCAATTGCGGCGGTACACAACCCAACGGCGCCGACGACCACAGTTTTTCTTCAGAGGTGAGTTCAGTAAACAGTGAATTTTCCTTTGTTTCTTGCATGATCGTTTGACTCCATTTAAATTGATAATATTGAACGAAAACTAGAAACTTTATATAATTTCGATAGCCTCGTATGATTACTGACTAATACTTCTCCATGCCTCTGCGATCGCCCGGAATATTACTGAGAAAATTTTAAAATTTATCCGATCGCACTACTTTACTCAGCTATCTAGACTACAAGGGTTTTGTAAGGGCGATTGCGAATCGGATCGTAAAGGAAAAGCTGACTCGGCTGTGGAATGAAAAACAGCGTATTGATGCCATTGCTGCTGCTGTTCTTGGTATCGCTGTTACTGTTAGCACTGCTGAAACCGCTGGTAGTGCTGCCACCGCTGACAGTCCCAGATTCTCGATCGGTTAATTCGGTAAAAAGTGAATTTTGTTGATTGTCCGGCATAAGGAACTCCTATTAAGACATATATAGTTACTTACGTACCGATCCCAGAAAAACCGGGTAACAGTGCCAAAAATCATTGCGGAAATGCTCTGTTTTCCTGACTGTTGCCGCCTGAATCCACCATTCTTGATGTTTGGGGAAATTTCCGGGTGGGGACGGCAAAGCTGTGCGGATTTTGACCTTGACCATGTGAATTTTGATTTAGACTTCTAAATCTATCCTTGGTGTCCGGAAAGCTAGAAAATAAATGTGACAAAAGAAATAGGCGATCGATCTCTCCTTCTTCCAACTCATACCGTTTGAGGTTTGAAAATGACTTATTTAATCAGGCTTTGGAGTTGGCCGCGAGTTGCATTCTTTTTTGGAAATGGCATTAAAACTCACAACGATTCTCTTTCCCCAAACTCAAAACTTAAAATTCAAAACAATTCCCCTCACCCCCAATAGCCGCCATGCCTCGCACACCCGAACCCATGCCCGCAGAAACCTTTGATAACGACCAGTTTTTGCCCCCTGTCAGCCGCTGGACTACTTTGGGGGGAATTTTGATGGTGGCGACGTTTGGCGGGGCGATCGCCCTGGCAAGCGTCACCAAATACAGTGCTACAGTCAAAGCAGACGCGATCGTCCGTCCAGCCGGAGAAGTGCGCGTCGTCCAAGCAGCAACCGAAGGAACCATCGAAAGCATTGCTGTCAGCGAAAATCAGACAGTAAAAGCCGGAGATGCGATCGCAGTTGTCAACGCTTCGCGTTTGGGCACTCAAAAAAAGCAGTTCCAAGACACAGTCAATCAGTCTCAAACAGCAGCACAGCAAATCAACCAGCAACTGCGGGACTTGGAAAATCAAATTTTAGCCAGCGGCCAATTTCAAACCATCCAAAATCAAAATTCCGCCGCCCAAGAAGTAGTCGAGTCCGCTCTTGTAAAAATCGCCACATCGCAGCCGGATGTCGCCGAGAGACTCGGCAGAAGTCGGCGGGTTTTGCTCGTCAAGCGATCGTCCATTCAACAACAATTAATTCAAGCTAAAAAAGAACTCAATCAAATTCAGTCACAACTCGAAAATAGCGTGATCCGCGCGCCCGCTGATGGTACAATTCTCAAATTGGAAGTACAAAGTACCGGTCAAACAATACAAGCCGGAAGTGCGATCGCCCAAATCGTCCCTAGCGACGTACCCCTTTTAGTCAAAGCCAGAGTAACATCCCAAGATATTGCCCGCATCCAAATCGGCCAACCAGTGCAGATGAGGATTTCCGCCTTACCCTTCCCAGATTACGGGACACTAAAAGGAACAGTCAGCGCGATCGCCCCAGATGCGATCGCAACTCAAAACCCCGGTAATAATTTAGGTACTGCTTATTACGAAGTTGCCATTAAACCCGATAAAACCTATCTAACCAAACTTGAATCTACCAGTAATCAAGCATTTGGAACTTCCCAGGCAAATACCCCACGCCAGTATTCAATTCAGTCGGGAATGGAAGGTAGAGCCGACATTATTACTGGTCAAGAAACAGTTTTGACATTTATTTTGCGGAAGGCAAGATTACTCACAGATTTATAATTAGTCAGTTTTTCAAGACTTCTGGTACGACTACCAAGACTGAGGTAAATTATGACCAAAAATGAAACATGGATTGTTTACAAAACTGAATCTATGAGTGCGGAAGGCTGGGAAGAACGTCAGCTACTACCGATCGGTGGTTTGACTGACATTTTAGCAACAGAGTGGGATTCTTCGGGGAAATTACCTCAAATTGGCGAGCGGGTGCGAGAATACGAAAACCTCGAAGATCCGGGTAACGGAGTCACCCACGGTCGAGATAGCAATTGGATTGTGAAAAGCATCCACAAATTCTCATCTAGCGACACAAACCTGGAAATCATGGTCTGTTATTGCGCTTATGAACCCGTTGAGTCTAAATGGGTTGAATTAAAACGAGGAAAGCCTGTGAATGAGATTTTGCAACCAGTTGAAATTGGGTAAAAATCTTAACCTTTATAATTAATTATCTTCAGTCCGCGCAGGCGGACTTTGTTTTTGTAGACGCGGTTTCAACCGCCGGGTTTATGTGTACTTTGTTTTTGTAGACGCGGTTTCAACCGCCGGGTTTATGTGTACTTTGTTTTTGTAGACGCGGTTTCAACCGCCGGGTTTATGTGTACAATAAATACACCGGGTTTATGTGTAGAATAAATAACATCCATCGCCAATATGAAAATCAACGATAAACTCAAGACCATTCTAGCTGAATTGCGATCGCACTTCGAGCAAATTTATGGCGATCGGCTCACCCAAATGGTACTCTACGGTTCCCAAGCGCGGGGTGACGCATATCCCGACTCAGATATTGATGTTTTGGTAGTTCTGAAAGGGCAAGTCAATCCCGGCGAAGAAATCAAAAGAATCAGCCATATTCGGGCAGATTTGTCTCTCCAAAATGATGAAGTGATTAGCTGTTTGTTTATGGACGAAAATCGGTTTACGCACTACAACGGGCCTTTATTGAGGAATATTCGTAAAGAGGGAATAGCTTTATGAAACCGGAACAAATCGATCGAACACTCCAAACTTTGAATGCTCATAGTGCTTCTAAACCATCCATTTCTGCCACAAGAAACTCTTGATTGATAGCAGCAATCTCAACTTGAATATCTGGATCGTTTGCCATCTCTGCTATCTCTGCCTCCAGGTATTTAGCATTAGCGAGTTTATTAGCTATGTAAGTTTTCTCCCGCACTCGGCAAGCGATACGTTCCAGCAGCCAAAGTTGTTCTTCTATCGACAGGGAACTAATAGAACGTTCAATCTCTACTAAAGTTTGTGAAATCATTTTAGTTTCCTCTTGTTTTTTGCCCCATCGCAAATCATCGAGATTTTTTTGAATGAGGTTGCGTCCATTCCGAATAGATTTATTATTACGCGCGATCGCTTACTTATCTTGTATCTATATTATACGACATCTTTGCGTGGTAGCTTATGACAGAATACGGTTAAGTTAAAGTTTTTTGTCATTGCGAGGAACGTTAGCGAAGCGATCCGTTCGCCGAAGGCGTTCCCGAAGGGTAGGAAAGCAATCGCAGTGTCTATTTTTCACATCGTTTTATCACTACGATTCCCCTATCTTACCTGTATTGAGGTATGACGCACACTCCAACGACTCCAGACGATTCAGCAAGTCGGGTTTCCCCCTTGTTTTTCCCCGACAAAGAATGTAAAATTCTAAAAACATGGGTTGTAAGCAATGAACGAAGCGCGCCACGAAGCCTATCTCAATCTGATTGATTCTCTCGTCACCTGTCCCAGCGAGGAAGAAATCGAGATTCTGCAAGCTAACCTAGAATTAATAGATGATGGTTTTGCCCAATATTTGCGAGAGTGGGCAACTGAAACTATGGCAACTTTGGATGCAGAAGAAGCATACAATTGTGCTAATTTTTTATACGGTTTAGATTTCACTTTTTATAATTTGCGACAAGGCAGTCGGGCAAGTAATTTAGAGGTAGCGATTGCTTGTCTGGAGAGTGGATTAACTGTTGTTACTCGCGAAGCTTACTCGGAAGACTGGGCCAGGTTTCAAAACAGTCTGGGAGGTGATTACCAAAACAGAATCAGAGGGGAAAAAGCCGAGAATCTGGAATTGGCGATCGTAGCTTATGAGGCATCCTTGGAAGTTTACACCCGCGACGCATTTCCCGAAGACTGGGCAACGTGTCAAAATAATTTGGCGATGGCCTACCTCTACAGAATCAGAAGGGGAAAAGCCGAGAATCTGGAATTGGCGATCGCAGCTTTTGAGGCATCCTTGGAAATTTGGACTCGCGACGCATTTCCCTTTGAATGGGCAACGTGTCAAAATAATTTGGGGCTTGCCTACCACAACAGAATCAGAGGGGAAAAAGCCGAGAATCTCGAAGGCGCGATCGCAGCTTATCTCGCATCCTTGGAGATTTACACCCGCGACGCATTTCCCGAAGACTGGGCAAGGAGTCAAAATAATTTGGCGAATGCCTACCTCTACAGAATCAGAGGGGAA
>NZ_JAEQCE010000169.1:0-4597 GCF_020738665.1 Microcoleus sp. PH2017_08_TRC_O_A | reverse complement strand
CCTGTTCCACAAAGAGTTAATTTTATTGTGGGGTGGGCATCTTGCCCGCCCCCTTTCTTTCTTAGCAACAGGCAAGATGCCTGTTCCACAAAGAGTTAAATAGATTGCTGGTATTTTTCCAACAATTCTGGGATATAATCGTAGCCATCAACACCGATCGCCGGAATGATACTCGCTCGACTTTTCGCCAAAGACTGCTTAAAAGATTCAGCCCCCATTTGTCCGCGCAAAATTGTCAGCAAACCAGCCGATTGTCGCCATTCCATCGCCCCAATTTGCTCCAAAGTATACATCCCCAAACAGCCAGCAAAAATTGCTTGTTCTAGTTGATTCAGACTGTAATAAGCTTGAGCTAAATAAGCCAAATTGAGACCTTGGAGATATAAGTCGCCGGAAAATTGAGCCGCTTGCCAACCTTTGACCAAATACTCGATCGCACCGGCAGCATTTTCCAGAGCAATTTTAGCAATACCGAGGCTGCTGGAGCAAAAAGCTTGACTTTGGCGATCGCCCAATTTTTCCGACAGCAGCAAACCTTGCTCCAAATAACTAATAGCACTTTCGTAAACCTCCGGTTCCACCTCCTCCAACTGCCGCGCCTGGAACACCTCGCTGTAGCCCAAATTAGCCAGGGCGTTCGCCTCACCTTGCCGCTCTCCCGCCTGCCGTGCCATAATCAAAGCCCGCTGACTGTAATTAATCGCTTCCTGATAATTTTTTTGAGCCACATAATTGCGGCTGATGTGATTGAGATTGGCGACTTCACAGGCTTTATCTCCTTCCATCCGGGCAATTTCCAGGGATTGCTTGTGCAGTAAGATCGATCGCTCGTAGGCCCCAGCCGCCTGCATCGAATAACCCAAAAGCGTCAAAATTCGAGCCTTCGCTTGAGTACCTTCAACACGCCGCAGCGGTTCATCTAAATAATCCAAAGTATGCCGCAAAGCTTTACCATCAAACGAAGCAAAAATCCCGCCGTAAAGCGGAAAGTATTCCCGCTGAGAAAAAGTGCGTAAAATTTGCAAAGTTACTTGAAAACAAGCATTTGCCAACTGTTCGCCGCTCTTAGTAGAATTATTAAATCCACTAGCTAGCTGACTCCAAATTACAGAAAAAGTAATGTAAGTAGAAATCGAAGCTTTTGTGGACACTTTGGAATCGTAAACTTGCTTGTCGAACCATGTTACCAAAGCCCGTTGCAAACACTGCAAAATTATCGCCAATTCCAGCAACGTACCTAATTCTACATTAGACTGCTTGGCTGCAAATTCAACGATAGAATCACCCCTGGCAATAGTCTGTAAAAGAGCGTTAGCAAAGGCACTATTAACTTTTTTTGACCAAAAAGCCCAAGGCCCATTTTGTTCGGGACTGCCGGCGAATCCTAGCTGCTGTGGCTGATAAATCCAGCCGACGAGTTCCGGTTCCAAGCGCTGCCAAGATTCTAAACCTTTAGCAATCCCGGCGGTGATTTGTTGCAAATCTCGTTCGGTTTCGGGATTGGTAGTTTGCAGCATTTGTTGGTGCACAGATTTTGACAATTGCTGCAATTGATCGAGAGTCAGCGGATGTTCTTTATTGGGATCAATTATTTGCAATATTGCCAGGAGGCGGCCGTTAGATTCGGCGGCAAGGATTTGTTGGATGGAAGATGCGATTTCGCGATCGACGCGGTTATCCTTCTGCCAACGTTCCCATTCTCCTTGGATAGTTTTTAGCGCTCTGAGGCTGCGATTTGCCTTGGCTTGTTTGATTTCGTCCTTTTCATTTCTGAGCAGGTTGTCGGTGGCATCGAGGCGTTCGCCAAAACAGCGTTCAAAGATTTCGCCCGTGCCGGTGCCAATGTCTTGCACCAACATTTGATATACTTGTTCTTTAGAGCGAATTTGACCTTTGAGGGTGATTTCGACAATTTTATCGATCAGTGCTAGGTAGCGATCGCGCAATGAAGTAGATTCTGGCATAAGTTATTTTTAGTTAATAAATTTTTATTGACACCGCGAGCCGTATTGCAGGCTGCTACTTAATTTTACAGATCATCTGGATTAATGCCCATGTCTCGGAGGCGATCGGCCAATCGATTTGCTCGCTGTCTTTCAGATTCAGCCCGCTGACTTTCAGATTCAGCGCGTTGACTTTCAGATTCAGCCCGTTGACTCTCTAATTCAGCCCGTTGACTCTCTAATTCAGCCCGTTGTCTTTCAAATTCTTCGGGAGTCAGAACCCAATCGCCACTAGCATCGTACCAGCGCAGCCACAACCTCGAAAAACCTTGATAATTACCTTCCCACAAACCAATACCTAACTCCAATTCCGGTATCCAGAATCGTGAATCAGTTAAAACTTGTTCGCAGTAACGATTATCAATCAATTGAAATACTCTCAGTTGATTAGTGTAGCGACTAAAAACAAAGTAGTAAGGAATCTGCAAAATCTCTTCATAAACTCGCCACTTAGTAGGCGGTTTATTTCGGATTTCTGGTGTAATTCCCAAATCTTCATCTTCAGTTCCAGGTGACAGCAGTTCCACTACTACTAGAGGACTAATATTTTCTTGCCACATCACGTAGCTGAGGCGCAAATCCTCACCTCGATAAAATCTAGAAGCGCCCAAGACAACGAACCAATCGGGTCTTTTATACCAATTGAGATGATTGGAATCGTAGTATAGATTGAGGTCTGTCGCTATAAAGATTTGGTCTAGCGGATGGTTGCGGGGGCGGCAGGTTTGACGCAGCAGTTCGGGTTGATAGTCGTGATATTCGTCAGGCAAACCGGGCTCCTCCGGGTCTTCACTAGGTAGATCGTACATCGTAGGGAGCAGTTTTGTTTGGTAAGGCTGCGAATCCGGTACGTACATCGTCATAAAATTACCCGGGCGAGACGGCTTAAGGAGATTGAGGCGGTACGGTCATTAAGACATTATAGCGGTTTTCGATTTCTTGCGAGTGCCGCTAAGGGCGATCGCATCTTCCCAAACAAACCAAAAATTATTTACGTGTAACTCTTGCTGGGAATTTGAATATATGAATCCGGCATTTCATTCTGCTGGTGAATAGCAAAGAAACGGCGCTCAATTTCTTTGAGAACTGCGGCATCATAATAAATCATGCCACAATTCAGACAAATCTCAACAGGCGTGTTAGGAACTAGCAAGTATTTACCTTGATGGCTGTAAAGGTAATTGATTCTACGTTCCTCATAGCGGTTGCTACCGCAGGTATTGCATCGGATTTCTCGCATGAGTTTATATTTTTATTTGCCAACTTCCACCAGCAGAGGTTCGATGTGCTCGTGACTAACCAGTCGGTGAGCATAAACTAGACAAGCCTGAATATCTTCTCTTTCTAACCAGGAATAGCCTTCTAGAATCGTTTCAGGAGTGTCGCCAGCGGCTAACATTCCTAGAATATGCTCAACTGCCAGACGGCGACCCCGAATAATCGGTTTTCCGTTAAATATTTGGGAATTTACTGTGATTCGTTCTAAGAGTTTTTGAGCATCCATAATTTGAGGCATAATTAGATATCTTATATTCTATCATTTGTTTATGAGTTCCGAACCCCTGACTCTCTCAAAAACCAATCCTGTTTTAGCCGCCCAAGGATTAACTCGCCGCTTTGGCGGTTTAGTTGCTGTAAACGACGTATCTTTTACAGTTGAAAAAAACGAGATATTTGGACTGATCGGCCCTAACGGTGCTGGCAAGACAACTCTATTTAATGTTATGACTGGATTGATACCTGCTTCTAGCGGTAATCTGATTTATCAAAATGAAAATATTTCCCAATTGAAGCCTTATCAAATTGCGAATAAAGGTATTGCGCGCACGTTTCAAAATATTAGATTGTTTGGAGAACTTTCTGTATTGGAGAATGTGGCGATCGCCCGACACATCCACAGCCGATCGCAAAATCCGGTATTATCGCTACTATCGGGGATTTTCGGCTTACCAGAATCTAACGCTATGGAGCGCAAAACCCAGCGAAAAGCCCTGGAATTGTTGGATTTGGTCGGTTTGGGCGATCGCGCGCAGGAACAAGCCAAAAACCTGCCCTACGGCGATCAGAGGCGTTTGGAAATCGCCCGCGCCTTAGCCCTGGAACCGCAAATCTTGCTGTTAGATGAACCAGCGGCGGGGATGAATCCGACGGAAAAGCACAAGTTAAGTGATTTCATCCGGGAAGTGCGGGAACAATTCAATTTGACTGTAATATTGATCGAGCATCACGTACCGCTGGTGATGGGATTGTGCGATCGAATTGCTGTATTGCATTTTGGTCAGTTAATTGCCTTGGGAGAACCTGCTATTGTGAGGAATGATCCGGCTGTAATTGAGGCTTATTTGGGAGATGAAAAATAGATTGTTCCTTGGGTGGGGGCGGGTTTATGAGATTATCGATTTCAGTCGATTATGGTTGGCGAGCCCGCCCCTAAAGGTATCATGTAAATTAAAATTAATATTAATGGCTGCAATCAATAGGTTTTTACCCAAATCTTGTAGATACTGTCTTGAGCTGTCAAGGGGTAGCAAGTAAATAATTGGGATCGAAAGGCTTTTGGGACTTTAAAATCCCAAAAGCCAAATGCACCAACT
>NZ_JAEQCE010000020.1:0-134078 GCF_020738665.1 Microcoleus sp. PH2017_08_TRC_O_A | reverse complement strand
CAAATAGTCTCGTGCGATCGCCCGAGTTGCGGACAAAGCTACCCAAATAGTCAAGGATGGGTAGCTTTGTCCATAAATTAAGTTACAGTTTCAAACCCCATGCCCTGTTTGGCCCATGCCCCATGCCCTGTTTGCCCCATGCCCTACTCCCCTTCTACCATTTTGCGATAGTCTTGAACCGACAAAGCATCATCCGCATCGCTAGCGTTGTCAACGCGCACTTTCAGAAACCAGCCAGCGCCGTAGGGATCTTCTGCCAAGTTTTCGGGAGACTCTATAATGTCATCATTGCGTTCTACGACTGTACCAGTCACAGGCGCTTTCAAGTCTTCAACTGCTTTCACTGACTCGACTGTACCGAATGGTTCGCCCTTTTCCAACCCTGCACCGACTTCAGGCAAATCTAGAAACACAATATCACCGAGTTGGTCAACTGCAAAGGAACTGATGCCGATCGTGGCTATTTCCCCTTCGAGTCGGATGTATTCGTGAGTGTCTAGGTATTTTAGGTCATCGGGGTATTGTAGTGCCATGTTTTTTCTCGCAATGAACAAAGTCTCAATTAAATCTTATTAAATTATGGGCATTGAGTTATGGCAAATTGGAATAAAAAAAATATGAACCTTTTACTTTTCGGGGAATTCTCTGTCCAACGAGTCTTTAGCTCTATAATTTTTATCTACGCTTTTCTGTGTCTTTACGCAGTCTTTTTTTCAGACAGGTTGATTTTTCAACCTCCCGCTGCTGGCTACCAGGATACCAGCGAAATCATTAAACTTAGCTCAGCTAATGGTCTGAAAATTTCTGCTGTTCATTTTCCGAACCCCCAAGCCCAATATACCATACTTTACAGTCACGGCAATGCAGAGGATTTGGGATATATTTGGTCGGTTTTGCGAGAGATTCGAGATAGCGGGTTTGCTGTATTTGCTTACGATTATCAAGGTTACGGTACGAGTCAGGGAAAGCCTTCTGAGTATAATGTTTATCGCGATAGTTCGGCGGCTTACGGTTATTTAACCGAACAGTTGCGAGTTCCGCCTAAGCAGATTATTGTGTACGGACGTTCTGTTGGTGGCGGGCCGGCTATTGATTTGGCTTCGCGGCAATCTGTGGGCGGTTTGGTGGTTGAAAGTTCGTTTGTTTCGGTTTTTCGGGTGTTGACGCAGATTCCGCTTTTGCCATTTGATAAGTTTGTGAATGTTGATAAAATTGGTAAAGTACGATCGCCCGTTTTAGTAATTCACGGTAAGGCAGATCGGGTGGTGCCGTTTTGGCACCCAGAGCAGCTTTTTGCGGCTGCTAAGCAGCCGAAACTTAATTTTTGGGTCGATCGCGCCGGACACAACGATTTAATGGAGGTCGCTGGCGATCGCTATGCTACAACTTTGCGAAGGTTTGTTGGTGCGATCGCCAATTAAGTTTGCAGTCAGGACTTGAGTCCTCAGAAAGAAGGACTGATATCGTTTCCGGTTGCATCGGAATGATTTAACCGCAGAGAACGCAGAGGACACAGAGAGAATAGAGAGATTAACAATTCCCATGCTACCGGATTTGATATGAAGTCCGAACGATCGAACCTTTTTTTGATTGATTTATGGTTGGATGAAAATGCCGATCGCATTATGGACTCTCGCAGCAGTAGACGGCGGGCGATCGAGCAAACTGCCTCCCAAATACAAACTTGTCGAACTTCCCCCATCCAAGTTTAAAGCCTCCACAGCACCCATTTGCTGCAATATCTGCGCCAGTTCCGCGAAATTTGGGCCGGCCCCGCCCGCGCGATTGTGCACCGCTACAATTAGCAAATTCCCCGCAGCAGTTCGCCCGATCGCACTCCGAATCGCCGTCTGTCGAACATAGGCATCGCTAAAGCCTTCCGCCTTCGCATCCACAGCCACTCGACTGTTTTGTACCAACACCGGCCCGCCACCGAGAATGTAGGGAAAGCGGTTGAAATTAGCCGGAATTGTGTTAGTTTCTAAACGCAATAAATTTCCTGCTAGCAATTGGGATGCAGGAGACAAATCGGAACGCAAAGCTAAAATATAACCGTTCCCTGGAATTGGAAAATTGGTTTTTCCCGTGGCACCTCCGGGGGATTGACTGACAACTCTATCGCCCGCAACTGTGACAACTATTTCATCGTCGGAAAACGGAGTATAAGTCCCTCCCCAATCGGGATTGTAACGACCGATTCCAGATTCCACGTAGGCACTATTTAACTGAGAAATAGATAAACGTTGATTCGCAGAAGTTATTAAAGTTTCTTGCAAAGTCAAACGATCGATCGCAAATTCGCCTCGATCGTTCCAAGCGATCGCCCCGCGATTCAATATCGGCCCGGAAAGCCATTTCGTATCCCGCCGAATCGCACCTAAAGCTAGTCGATTGATGCGATTGAAAAATCCGGCATTAATTGCAGCAGCCGTTCCCGAAAGTTCCGCTGTTTGTAATAAAGGTGCACTACCTTTCTCTGTCGGCGGATTGCTCAACAACGGTCGAATTTTGATGCCGGATTGACGCGGATTCACTTCTAAGGAATATACCGGGAAACGCGCTGTTCCTAAATTTTGATACTGTTGTCTCCATCGAACTCCCGCCGCCCAAGCAATGTCTTTTTCTACTAACGAGTCGGGGCGAATGTCGATTACTAATCGATGGGGATTTCCTAAACTGAAAACTTGCGGCCGCCAACCTAAGGGAATTTGTACTTTGATTCTGGTTTGATTCCCCGCAGGTTCGATTTTTAGCGATCGCAATTGCTGACTGGTTGCAAAAATGCGATCGCCCAAAGTGCGATCGACTTTGGCATCGATCGCGATCGACCATTCTTGACTGGCGATCGCCTGTATGGGTGCTAGCGGCTGCGAGAATGCTGGTTTTGTCGGGTCGTCTGGTGTTTCGAGGTTTGGTGTTACGGGGCTGACCTGCAAAGGGATAGCGGGTTTTGTGGGGTCGTCTGTTGGTGATGGGCTGGGTGTATCCACAAAGTTAACTTGCCACGGGGCGGCGCGATCGAGATCTAGAACAATGCGATCGCCCGTTTCTCTGGCTGCTTGCCGAATTCCGGTGACATTCGCAGGTTGAGTGGTGATTTTTAGGAGATTATTGTCGATCGATATTTGCCAGCCGGCAAGTTTAGCAAAATCGGTAATATCTAAGTAACGATACGCACCAGTCGATCGCGCCCTCAAACTTTGAGCATTACTTAAAGATACGGAAAACCACTGTACAGGTTGTTTGGTACTGTCGGCGGTGGACAGCAAATCTACTCCGGCAGATTGCATTAAGCCAATGTCGGCAATCCAAGTTCGGATGTTCGCAGAATTGCTGTTTGTTGGCTGTTGAGTCCAAGCTAAGGGAATGATCCGGCCGTTGAGAGAGACTTGGCGGCCTTGTTTGATTGTGGCAACTGGTGGTATAGATTGAGTCATTAGTTTTAACTCAGACTTTGCACTATTTTTGGCCACAGGCAAGATGCCTGTGCCACTATCCATCAAGCTATTTGTGGGGTGGGCATCTTGCCCGCCCCCAGAGGCCACAGGCAAGATGCCTGTGCCACTATTTATCAAGCCTTTCTTTGTGGGGTGGGCATCTTGCCCGCCCCCAGAGGCCACAGGCAAGATGCCCCCAGAGGCCACAGGCAAGATGCCTGTGTCACCATTTATCAAGCCTTTCTTTGTGGGGTGGGCTTCTAGCCCGCCCTCAGTCACAGGCAAGATGCCCCCAGAGGCCACAGGCAAGATGCCTGTGCCACTCCGACTCTCTTGGGCTGTTGCAGGTTGATTCCAGACTGAGTACAGAAGGATCGTCGCCAGTACGGGCGAAATCGACACTGACAATATCCAGGGCCAAACACTCGATCGCCTTCTGTTAGCTGCTACTAGCCGTTTTTGTCTAATGTGCATTTTTTTATTCTGGAAACCTAAAACCATTAACCTTCAAAAATGCCTGCAATACAGCACAACGGTAAAAAAATCTAATTTTATTGAATAATCTTAATTTCTTTGGCTGTGTAGTTGGCTGTAGTTAGTTGCATAATATTAAGGCAGGGTTTAATTAGTTGTGAGCCTCGCTGCTACAACACTACTTGCACCTACTCACGCCCGCGAGCAGGTGTCTTTTATGTCTGGGGCGCTGACGAAAGCAACTAAACACCGCAGTGAACAAAATAAAGCTAAAGTTACTATTTACTGATGTTCGCTGCAAGGCGATCGAGCGGACTCAGGAAAAAACACGCAAAAAACTCGATCGCCCCCAATATATCTAGTTGCTGGGTAGCAATTCCTCAAAGGATCGCTGCTTGTTAACAGCAGCGTATTCTGCCAGAGATCTCCGAAGCGATTCGATCGAGATAATTTAAAATCTCCAAACAGGGTTTCCGCGTTACGTACAGGAAGCATCTACGTAAATTTTTATCGAATCAGCTTGCTATGTGCTGTTTTAAGATTTACTAGACTCCCACCGCTCGGCAGCATTCTCTCTCCGAGCTATAAAAACAAATCAACCACACAATCACAGAAATAACATTCAATCAACATGGGTAACACGATCGATCTAAACAGCAACGTGCATCAAACTGAGCGAGGAACTCCATTTGCCGGCCAAAACTGGTTAGTGGAAGAAAGAGATGCCTGCGGTGTGGGGTTTATTGCCAATCAAAGCGGCGAAGCTACGCACTCACTTATTCAAAAAGCCCTCCCAGCCTTAACTTGTCTGGAACATCGCGGCGGTTGCAGTGCAGACTCCGATTCTGGCGACGGCGCAGGTTTGATGACTGCAATTCCTTGGGAATTGTTGCATACTTGGTTTGCCGAACAGGGAATTGTGCCTCCACCACAGGAAAACTGCGGGGTAGGAATGATGTTTCTGTCTCAAGATGAAAGTCAAGCCAATACCGCGCGGCAGGTGGTTGAGGAAGTTGTGAAAGCACGCGGTTTCACTGTGGTGGGATGGCGGAAAGTTCCCGTTGTACCGTCGGTTTTGGGCCCGCAAGCACGGGAAAATCAACCTCAAATCGAACAAATCATTGTAAGTTCACCAAACTTAGCCGGAGATGAGCTCGACAGACAGTTATTTCTCGCCCGCCGCACGATCGGACACTCGCTATCGGATCGCCCAGGCTTCACCCGCCAAGACTTTTATAGTTGCTCTTTTTCTTCCCGCACGATCGTCTATAAAGGCATGGTGCGATCGGCAATACTCGGAGAATTTTACCTCGATCTGAAAAATCCCGCTTATAAAAGCGCCTTTGCCGTCTATCACCGCCGCTTCAGCACCAACACCATGCCCCGCTGGCACCTAGCCCAACCCATGCGCTTGCTGGGACACAACGGCGAAATTAATACGCTGTTGGGCAATATTACCTGGATGAAAGCGCGACAAGCGAATTTATCTCACCCGAATTGGAGTCAAGCCGACATCGACACCTTCAATCCCATTGTCAACTCCGAAAGCAGCGATTCGGCAAACTTGGACAACGTGATGGAAATGTTGGTGCACTCCGGCCGATCGCCCCTGGAATCGCTGACAATTATGGTGCCCGAAGCCTACAAAAATCAGCCGGATTTGGTTCCCTATCCCGAAATTGTCGATTTTTACGAATATTACAGCGGTATTCAAGAACCTTGGGATGGCCCGGCGCTGTTGGTATTTAGCGATGGCAAGCAAGTAGGTGCTACGCTCGATCGCAACGGTTTGCGTCCAGCCCGCTACTGCATTACTAAAGACGGTTTGGTAATTGTCGCCTCCGAAGCCGGAGTTGTCGATATTCCCGAAGCAGATATCGTCGAAAAAGGCCGCTTGGGGCCCGGACAAATGATTGCAGTGGACTTGCAAACCAAGGAAATTCTCAAAAATTGGCAGCTAAAACAGCGGATTGCGAAGCGCCACCCCTACGGCGAATGGCTCAAACAACACCGCGAAACCTTGCAACCTCAGCCTTTTGCCGAAACCGCAACCCTCGACTCGCAAGCCCTGTTAGCCACCCAAACTGCTTTTGGCTACACCGCCGAAGATTTGGATATGGTAATTGTGGAGATGGCAAGTTCTGGAAAAGAACCGACTTTCTGCATGGGCGATGACATTCCCTTAGCTGTGTTGTCAGAAAAGCCTCAGTTACTTTATAACTATTTCAAACAGCGGTTTGCTCAAGTGACAAATCCGCCGATCGACCCCCTGCGCGAGGGGATGGTGATGTCGCTGACAATGAATATGGGTTTGCGCGGCAATTTACTGCAAGCAACACCGGAAAATGCCAAGCTGCTAAAAATTGATTCCCCCGTACTCAACGACGGTGAACTGTCTTTCTTGAAAGACCAAAAGTCTTTCCCTGCAAAGCAACTGTCAACTCTTTACAAAATTACTTCCGGGCCTGCTGGCTTGCAAAGCGCAGTCGAGCAACTTTGTCAAGATGCTGTGGAGGCAATTCGATCGGGCGCAAGAATTCTGATCTTGAGCGATCGACCATCGCAGAAAAAAGGCGAATCTGCTGCTGTGGGATTGAGTGATGAATGCACTTACATTCCCCCCTTGCTAGCAGTTGGTGCAGTTCACCACCACTTAATTAGCGTCGGGATGCGGATGCAAACTTCGCTGGTTGTGGATACGGCGCAGTGCTGGAGCACTCACCACTTCGCGTGTTTGATTGGTTACGGCGCGATCGCAGTTTGCCCTTATTTAGCACTGGAAAGCGTGCGCGGCTGGTGGTTTGACACCAAAACTCAAAATTTGATGGAACATGGCAAAGTTCCCAAGATTACCGTCACTGAGGCTCAAGCTAAATATCGCACAGCGGTAGAAAACGGCTTGCTGAAGATTATGTCGAAAATGGGGATTTCGCTGCTGTCTAGCTATCAAGGCGCGCAAATCTTTGAGGCGATCGGCATTGGCGCCGATCTGCTCAATTTGGGATTCAAAGGCACTGTGTCTCGAATCGGCGGTTTGAGTATCGCTGAACTTGCTAACGAGGTAATGTCTTTCCACTCTCAGGCTTTCCCCGAATTACTCCAGAAAAAGCTGGAAAACTTCGGCTTCGTGCAGTACCGCCGAGGTGGCGAATATCACATGAACAGCCCGGAAATGGCCAAGGCTTTGCACAAGGCTGTGGCTACATTTAAGGCTGATACTAACGGTAACGGTAACGGGGCCGAAGTCTCTCCCGCCGCGAGCGGGGACGCTCGCACTGAAGCAAAAACGGCTTACGATCATTACGAGGTTTACAAAAAACAGCTAGAAAACCGCCCGGTTACGGCTTTACGAGATTTGCTCGACTTTGCGAGCGATCGCCCTTCCATCCCCATCGAAGAAGTCGAATCTGTAGCAGATGTTGTCAAACGCTTCGCCACCGGCGGAATGTCTCTCGGCGCTTTGTCGCCGGAAGCCCACGAAACACTCGCCATTGCAATGAACCGCATCGGCGGCAAATCCAACTCCGGCGAAGGCGGCGAAGACCCGATTCGATACAATGTGCTGAACGATGTGAGCGCGGCCGGTTTCTCACAAACCCTACCTCACTTAAAAGGTTTGCAGAACGGCGATACAGCCTGTTCGTCCATCAAACAGGTAGCTTCAGGACGTTTCGGGGTAACTCCTGAGTATCTGATGAGCGCCAAACAAATCGAAATTAAAGTCGCACAAGGTGCGAAACCGGGTGAAGGCGGTCAATTACCGGGGCCGAAAGTGAGCGAGTACATCGCCTATTTGCGCCGATCGAAACCGGGTGTCACTTTGATTTCGCCTCCTCCTCACCACGACATTTATTCGATCGAGGATTTGGCGCAGTTGATTTTTGACTTGCATCAAATCAATCCGAAAGCGGGTGTTTCGGTGAAGTTGGTATCGGAAGTCGGTATCGGCACTGTAGCAGCGGGCGTTGCGAAGGCAAATGCTGATGTGATTCAAATTTCCGGCCACGACGGCGGCACCGGTGCGTCTCCACTTAGTTCGATTAAACACGCAGGTTCTCCGTGGGAACTCGGATTGACCGAAGTTCACCGAGTGCTGATTGAGAACAAGTTGCGCGATCGAGTTTTACTGCGCGTTGACGGCGGCTTCAAAACTGGTTGGGACGTAATTATCGGCGCTTTGATGGGCGGCGAAGAGTACGGTTTCGGCACCGTGGCAATGATTGCCGAAGGCTGCATTATGGCTCGCGTTTGCCACATGAATAGTTGTCCTGTGGGCGTCACAACTCAACAGGAACACTTGCGGAAACGGTTCCCCGGAACGCCGGAACACGTGGTTAATTTCTTCTATTTCGTAGCAGAAGAAGTGCGGAGTTTGTTGGCGAAGTTGGGTTATAAGTCGATCGCAGATATCATCGGCCGCGCGGATTTGCTGAAGATGCGGGATGGGGTGAAACTAACTAAAACTCAAGCGATTAATTTGGATTGTTTGACGAAGTTACCGGATACTAAGGGCGATCGATCTTTCTTAGTCCACGGCGACATTCACACCAACGGGCCTGTGCTGGATGACGAATTGTTGGCGGATGTTGAGATTCAAAGTGCGATCGGCAATCACGGCACTGTCAGCAAGAATGTAACATTGGTAAATACCGATCGCACTGTGGGAGCGCGTTTATCAGGTGCGATCGCGCTGCAACACGGCAACACAGGCTTTACTGGTGAAATAGTCCTCAACTGCACAGGTAGCGCGGGCCAAAGCTTCGGCGCGTTCAATTTACCGGGGATGACGCTGGTACTGTCTGGCCAAGCTAACGACTACGTTGGTAAGGGGATGCACGGTGGCGAAATTGCGATCAAACCGCCCGCTGGTGCGACGTATGATGCTGCCGAAAATGCGATCGTCGGTAACACTTGCTTGTACGGCGCGACGGGCGGAACCCTGTTAGCTGCGGGTAAAGCGGGCGAACGGTTTGCGGTGCGTAACTCAATGGCGAAAGCAGTCATTGAAGGTGCAGGCGATCACTGTTGCGAGTACATGACTGGTGGCGTGATCGTCGTCCTAGGAAAAGTCGGCCGGAACGTCGGCGCTGGAATGACTGGCGGCTTGGGTTATTTCCTCGATGAAGATGGCAATTTCCCGGCTCACGTCAACGGGGAGATTGTCAAGATGCAGCGGGTTTCTACAGCCGCTGGGGAAGCGCAGTTGAAGGAGTTGATTGAGATGCAGTGCGATCGAACGGGCAGCAAAAAAGCCGCGAAGATTCTCGCAAATTGGTCGGAATATTTGCCGAAGTTCTGGCAAGTTGTGCCGCCAAGTGAAGCGAATTCGCCGGAGGCTTCGGAACAAAAGATTGCTGTGGAAGTTTAATTTTGCGGCTGGTTAAATAGATGAGGGGTGACGCGAGTTGCCCCTTTTTTGATAATTATTCTGGGTTTTTGAGCTGTAGAGTCGATCGCAACGCTGCGGTGTTATACTAAATGTCAGGTGTAACACCTGTTAACATAAGCAACTTTTAAAGCTATATGAAGACAGGTGTATTACCCGAGGACAAGTGTTTGAAGGTAAAGAGTAGAGATAATGGGTATTAATGTATGCGAGCAAACAAGCAATGCCTTCCAAAAAGCCTGTAATCACCATCCGAGTGAACCCCGAAGAATATGAGGTTTTGCAAGAATGGGCTGATTCCGAGTTCAGAAGTGTGCCCAGCTTAGTGCTGGCATTCGTTCGGAAAACGCTCTTAGAGCGCAAGCAGCAACACCCAGACTATCGAACTCAACAACCTAAATCTAAATGACCTTGCCATTGACACCATTCAAATGAACATTATGGAGATACGATCGTTGTGACCAATTCTCAACCAGAGGAAGTCACCTCAAGCCACTCCGTCACCGAACGATGGCGGTGTTACGCAATGCAGGAAAAATACGGCTGGCGACTGCTACGAATCAAACCGACAAAAGACTCAACCCTCAAATACTCCTGCATATTTGAAGGTGAAACCAGTTTTCCTAACTACATGGATGAAGACGAGGAGGATTAACAAATGGGCAGAAAATACATTATTTTTCGTGCTGACTGGACAGAAGAAGAAGGTGCCGAGAACAGACTTTTAGCTCACACCGGAGGGCTAACCGACATTCTGGCAGAGTATTTTGATTCATCAAATTCACCGATTCCTGAACCTGGTTATCGGCCGCTAGAGTTCCAAACTCTGACAGAATCTAAAGACACCCAAATAGCTGGTGCTGATACTCATTACCGCGTAGGCGACTGGGAAGTAGTTAGAGTAGAAGAATACCTGAGAGCCATCCAGAACAATGAATTTGAGATGATCGTGGTTTGCTACTGCAAATACTCCCCTGTTCAGACACCATTGATACCGATGCCAAAAGCTACGGTTTCAGTTGACTCCTTCGGTTCGGAGGAAAAATATCGGCAGTATCTCGAACAAACAAAGCAAGCAACAGCACTTGTTTAAAAATAATCTCCACTAGGAAGGTATGGAAATTTTCATACCTTTTTTGATTATTTGCGGTTGGCTAAAACAAAAGTGGCGATCGATCTCCCAATTCGTGCCAATTTTGCCTAGAATAGATATAACCTATGAAATAACATCTGTCATGCAAAGTTACACGATCGCAGAAGTCTGTAATCCACAGGCGACAATCTTTATTAATGATGTTTAGAGATGCTTATGCGTGTTGTAAAAATTGACCGAATAATTGCGGCTGTGGCAAGGGTTTACCATCAGCTACGGTCGATTCAGTGAGAAGTTCCAAAACCTCGCGGGCATTTTTTAATGCGTCTTCGTAAGTATCCCCGTGGGTATGACAATAGTCTCCCCATTCGGGAAAACTAACGACATAGCAGTTATCCTCATCTGACCACTGAATAATAATGGTATAACGATTGTTCATTTGTTTTCCTCCTCAATTTCAGCTAATTGCTTGAGAGCGTTGTCAACATCTTTTTCCTGATAGAGTTTTGCATCACCGCCGTCTTTTCCCGAGAGAGTCAGCTTTCCTGGTAGTAGAGGATGTGACCATTTGGTGTGGCTCCCTTTAGCAGACTCACAAGTAAATCCTGCTTTCAATAATAGGCTTTTCAAATCCCTGATTTTTTTGGGCATCTCTTACTTAGCATTCCTCTCTATTTCTATTTTGCAGCCTTAGCTGCCATCAGTTTGTTGTACAAAACTAGATCGCTGCTTTGTAGAGGTTGAGGCATGGCATCAAATGCAGCTTCTTCGGCGGCTAGGTAAGCATCGATTGCAGCGCGGTTGGCTAGATAAAAGGCGATCGCCCCATAAACCTGTTCCAGCGTCAGCAGCGGGAAAGACTGAACAATACTTTCGGGGGATAGTCCTTGTTGGAAAGCATAGGCGATCGAGTCAAGAGAAATCCGAGTTCCTTCAACCCAATAGGCATCATTCCGATACTCTATGTAAGTTTTAACTGCTACAACGGGCATACATTTTGGGATTCTAACTACTTATTATTGTAGGCGGATGCGATCGAGTTTATCTGGAATTGAATTACGTTTATCGCCTATCGGTTAGCTAGTTGTTGCTTCAAATCGCGGATAGCAGCACTGGTGTTGCATTGATAAGCAATTTCTACACAACGGGCGATCGCACTTTGTAAATCTAATTCTGGAAAATAGAGGCTGTGAGTTTGAACTTGATAGTTTCCGCCTTGCAGCCCATAAATTAACAGTTGCTGCTTCTTGTACAGCCAGATTTCAGGAACCCGATAGGGAAGATAGTCTTGTACGTCGGAATAACTGGTGACATCAATTTCTATGGCTAAATCTGGCGGCGGATCGTTTTGCCAATCTATCCGCTTTTTTCCACAAACCGCTTGCCAATTGTTAATGTAAAAGCAATAATCTGGTTCAATTCCGCTTTCTTCTGGCACTGTCATGGTGATAGGAGTAAACGCATCGTATTCCCGCCCATCGCTATCTAGGATGGCTTTTACGATGTCAGCAATTAAGTTGGCATCTTTTCCGTGTACGGGTAAAGGTGACATCAGCAATACTTCTCCATTGCGATACTTCAGACGCGGAATAGAACCATCTCCTCGGCGATCGTACAAACTTTGATATTCTTGCCAAGTTGCGGGTAAGCGCACTACAGAACCCGCAGGCAATTGAATTTTTTCGGGTGATACGAGGGCAAACATGGTCTAATCTCCCTTTTGCAGCCATTGACTTTAATGATAACAAAACTGGTGCGGGCGATCTTAAGGCATTGAGCGCTGGATGTCGTCTGCGGGATCGAGGAATGGTGGGTGCGCTCCAACATGGTTGTTAGACCCCTCCTGAACGAGCTAATCTACTATCTTCCTGACCAATTTCACAAAAGACGGTTTTACAATAAGAATATTTAAGGTACTAATTTGGCTGTTCCGATATCATCTAGGAGTTTTATACAAATTATCCTGCTCTTGTTCTGAGAGAGGTGAATAAGTAGTCAGTAATTGAGGAACTTAGTATGTTTGAAACGTTAGAGCAGTTTTGTGAGCCATTTATCAACCAGATTAACCACCTGATGGGTAATCCAACCTTAGAAAACATAGAGAAAGTTCGTACAAAACTCAAGGCAACGGTGCTATTCGATGTTGCTAAACTTCGGAAGGGTTATGGTAAGTTGATCAAGGCTTACTACAAGAACCATAAACCTTTCAACTATCAAACGCAAAACGTTGAAGATAAAGTTCAGAAAGACCTGGAAGATTTTATGGAATTGGTAAGCTTTGCAACGGAAGCTGATGACACATCTATACTAGATGACTGGGCAATTGATTATCCTTGCAAAAATAAGCAAGTCCTAGCTCAGGATTTACCTGCATATGTAGATAAATTACAGAGTATAGTGACAGATTGGGACGCTTTTATGGCAAAACTTCAAGCAAAGGGTGAAGGGAAGTGGCCGGATGAAACAAAACCCTACTTGGCATACCTAGTGAACAAACTCTCTTCTAAAATTTAGAGATAAAAAAGTGGAAACCCAAGCGCCAAAGCTTTTTGGCGCTTGGTTTTTCACGGACTGATAAAAGAGGGTTATGGCTAAGTTGAGGATTTTTGGGATGATTCACTTAAAAGAATAGATGCTGCAACAGATTTTGACTTCCTCATACTTTCTGTTCCATCCATTAATCGAAGAAAATCATCATAGCTTTCTTCATTTTCTTTAATATATTCGCTCAGGGTGTCTACTGAATTCTTCACCTTTGTAATACTTGAAGTAAGTCCTGGGTGATCTCGAACCAATTCACCTATTTCGGTACTAATTTTTGCTAGCCGAGACTCTATTTCTACAAGAGATTGATGCTTGTCTTTAGTCGCATTAAGTAGACTGGATCTTAGTTCTTGCAATTCGGTTTTGGTGCTTTCAAGATCAAGCTCTTTTTGCGTATTCCTATTTCTTAATTTTATTTGACGTTGAGTAAGAGTATACATCACGAAAAGTAGGATCAAGATCCAAACTAGAAAGATAACGGATAAAAGAATTACCTGGTTTGGATCGGAAGATAGAGCATAAATCCCCACCGTAATTGGTAATAGAGCTCCAAGCAGAACAAATCCTACTATTCGCTGCCACTGAGGAAGATCCTTGATGGCACCCGCAAGACTAGCGAAGATGTTGGCAAAGGCATCGGAGAAATTTTTAGGAGAATCATTGGTTTGGGAGCTGGTAGAAATATCTGTCATACACTCACCCTATAATAATTTTTCTGTTCAGAAGCATCTTTTTTTTCTGATGGACTTCCTCGCACTCGTATTAGGATAGCATAATACAGTGATAATTATCAAATGACTTGGTACGTTTTTCACGAATTTTAGGATCGCGCCCCTTGATAACAAAGTATGAAGGTGGCAGTAATCCATACAGCAATAGCTGGTGATAGATGAGCATTCAACCAAATAGTCATGTGGCTAAAATGGGATGATCGAGTTTGCGGACTGCATAGAGAAGCGCAGCTTTGAGATCGTCAAGTTCCAAGTCTGGCAATTCTTCCAGAAACTCAAAAATTTGCTCACCCGCAGCTAGCAATTCTAGGATATCGATGACTCGAATCCGCATTCCCCGGATGCAGGGACGATCGCCACATTGTCTTGGATTCACCGTGATTCTGTCCAACAGATCGGGAACGGATGCTGGCATCGATCGAAATTGTTTGAAACCTTTGTCTCTAGCTTACCTCATTTATCGATCAACATTCACACCGCGATCGAATTATGCGATCGCCATCTACGGTAACGGGCGTTGACGAATTCGATCGCGATCCACCACCGTAAACCGTTCCTCAAATTGCAATCCTTCGAGCTGTAATAAATTTAACAATATTGATGCTGGTTCTTCCGGCGTGTGATGACGAACCTGTTCTACAGGTGGCGCTTACGAATAAAATGCTTCGTACTCATCATGATCTCCAATCCAGAACCAGGTAATCGTATCCCCTAACATTACTCCCACAGCCCGATGACTCTTCGTTACACGCACTGACCAAATATCTTCGTCACTGTCAATGCACTTAAAATGTAACGACGGATGAAACGGATTCTCTGCCCATAATCGATACGCTTTCCTGGCTCCGGTTCTGATCGCTGGACTCATGGCACGGTACTTTTCCCAAAATGAGGGCAATGTCGCGGACTTCATAGCTGCTCATAGTCCATCGGCGTAGACATTCCCGCTGCAATCTCGGCTTTGGCTTTCCGGGCTGCCGCGACTAGATTATTCTTCGTCCGCTTAAACGACTCATCCCATCGCTTTTCTTCTTCAATTTCTGACAGATATGCGCGAACATTCTCCACTACCTGCTTTTGAAGCTCGTCAGGTAGGGACTCAAGCATCTTAACGATCGTGGTAATTGCAGGAGAAGACATGGCATCTATTCAGTGCAGTGGATCTTCTCTATTCTACAACCTTCGCCACAAACAAGCCATAAAGTATTTCAATATAATCGCGATCGAACGTCAAAATCACCCGTTGCTGATCCGTCGCACGAGCCAAAACCTCGGAATCCTCGGTAATAGAAGCGACTTCCAGATCCGCTTGTCGCAGCAGTTGTACACTCTGAAGAGGAAAGTTTTCATTTGCCAGAAACCGCATTAACTTGCCTCAGCAAAGAGTAAAGGTGTGTAAAATACGTCTTCTTTGAGGCATTCCGCAGTGAAAGCAAATACTGCTTGGATAGATTCAGGATTAAGTGTTGGATAATTTTCTAGAATTTGTTGCGGCGTCCAACCTTCTGAAAACAACCCTAGAATAAACTCCACTGATATTCGTGTTCCCTTAATGACAGGCTTGCCAAGCAGAATTTTAGGATTTGAGTGAATGTGTGCTTTCCAGTTCATAGTCAGCTTGCCTCTACGGAGTCTGCATCTATTTTGAAACGTTTCTCTCTAGCTTACTTCATTTATCGTCTCAAACTCACGCCCCGATCGAATTGTGCGATCGGCACTTCCAGCTCAATACTCTCTAAAGTATTATTTGTAGGCTAGGCGCAGGCAGGAAGTGTCTCATAAACGAGTTCCATGAGTTGTTCTGAAGCAACGGTATCAGAGATTATGACGTGAGACTTCTGCTGTTTGAGCTAAAAATTCTTGATAAGCCGATTCATCTCCAAAAGAGTCGATCGACACCTGAGCGTTTGGCATCGGTATCAGCGGAGTTTCGACGGGGACATATTTGCAGTATCCAACTACAATCATCTCAAATTCGTTATTAGGTATTGCTGTCGGGTACTCTTCCACCCTCACCACTTCCCAGTCTCCTGTACGGTAGTGGGTGCTAGAAGCGGAACCGTCAGCGCTGTGAAACTCCAGCAATCTGTACCCTTAAAAATGCAATCCCGCTTGAGAAGCGAACTCAAGCCAACTACTGTAAAGCAGAGCTAGCTCTCATTTACTTTGCATATCGTAATTATCAAGAAAACCTATACTTTTTCTTGATGGCTTTGCGCTGCTCCCCATCCGTTTAACATCAATACTTAAATACATATGAGCTTATCTGCACTCCGCGAAAACTTTTGTTACAATATGTAAGCTGTTACAAATCGTAACTTATGCTGGTTTCTATTTTAATAATTGACGTTGCCCTCGTTGCCTGGTCATTGCATCTAATGCAAGAGGCGATCGCGCAACGAGAATTTTCACTAATCCTAGCCGGCACCCTAGTTGCGGTTTCAGCCGCAGCCCTGGTAGTCGTCTACTTCCTCATGGGGTCTTGTTTGAGCCATTTAACCGAAATATCCCAGCACACCTACTAAATCGTAGTAGCGATCGACAAATTGTCAAAAAGCGAGGAATTTTTTTGAAAAAAAAGCCAAAAGCCTTGCCTGTCCAAGGCTCCAAACTATTTTCTCAAAAAGGCTTGACAAATATCGGTCAGTTAAGGCATGATTGAGAGCGCGAAAAGAAAGGGGAATTAGCTCAGTTGGTAGAGCACTACAATGGCATTGTAGGGGTCAGCGGTTCGAGCCCGCTATTCTCCATAAGTGAAGATTAGAGGGCGGTTGAAACCGCGTCTACACAAACGAAGTCCGCCTCCGCGGACTGAAGAGAATAACATAATCTTCACAGCGTATTCTTCAACGCACTTGGAGTGGGTTTTGTCTGTATACACGCGGTTTCAACCGCGAGCGTATTCTTAAATTCGATCGCACCACACACCACAAAAACCAACTTTCCCCTAAAATCAAAACAGTCTACCCGCAACCAACAAAGCGCTACCTGTGGCAAACTCAACTGAACCCAACAATCCAGAGATAACGAGTCAGCTTGCGCGATCGCCTCTGTACGAACTATCATTGCAGCTCAAAGGTCGAATGGTGCCCTTTTCCGGGTGGGAGATGGCCGTACAGTACGCAGGTATCACCAGCGAACACCAAGCAGTACGCCAGCAAGCAGGAATGTTCGACATTTCCCACATGGGAAAATTCTGTTTGAGAGGGAAACAGGTAATAGAAAAATTTCAACCCTTAGTACCGTCAGACTTAAGTCGGTTGCAACCAGGACAAGCTCAATATACAGTCTTATTAAATGACAAAGGCTGCATCCTAGACGACATTATTTTCTACTGCCAAGAACCCGATGGAACCACGGGCGAAGAACGTGCAGCAATCATTGTCAATGCCGCCACTCGCATCACAGACAAAGCCTGGATTCTCACCCACTTAGACTTAAGCGAACTTATTTTTACCGACATCTCGGAAGACCAAGTTTTAATTGCAATTCAAGGCCCGGAAGCTGTTAACTATCTCCAGCCTTTTGTCGAAGATAACCTCGCACCAATTAAAGCTTTCGGACACTTAGAAACCAAGTTGTTGGGACAGCCGAGTTTTATCGCCAGAACAGGTTATACTGGCGAAGATGGATTTGAAATCATGGTGGATACAGAAACCGGAAAACAAGTCTGGCAAAAATTCCTAGATGCTGGCGTTGTTCCCTGCGGTTTGGGTGCGAGAGATACTTTGCGTTTAGAAGCAGCAATGGCACTTTACGGTCAAGATATCGACGACAATATTACACCTTTAGAGGCTGGATTGGGTTGGGTAGTTCACCTCGATAGCAAAGGCGATTTTATTGGGCGGGAGGTTTTGGAACAGCAGAAAGCTACGGGAGTATCGAAGCGATTGATAGGGTTGGAAATGCAGGGGCGGCATATTGCGCGCCACGGCTATCCGATAATAGTTGCAGGGGAAAAAGTAGGAGAAGTTACTAGCGGTACATTATCGCCTACTTTGAATCGGGCGGTAGCCCTCGCGGTTGTTCCGGCAAAATTAGGTAAAATTGGCCAGCAGTTAGAAGTTGAGATTCGCGGGAAAAATTACCCGGCTACAGTGGTGAAAAAGCCATTTTATCGATCGCCAAATCGCCCAAATTAAATAACGTTCGATCGGGTGAATGTCAAAGTCAAAAAATAGACTCAACCCGATGGTTTTAAGTGCTTCGAGGGCGAAATTGGATGCTTCGGTGGTTGATTTGATTTGTTTGACACACTCAAGTGCGATCGAGGATTACAAAAAAGGTTGAATTCTATGTCACAAGCCGAAAAAAATGAGGTTGAGTTAGTTTCTGCCGTGGGTATCGATTATAGCAAATTGCGAGATTTAGTGGCAGCTAACAAGTGGGAAGAAGCCGATCGAGAAACCCTGAGAGTGATGTTGAAGGTGGCGGGTACGAAACAAGAATGGCTGGATACAGAAAGTATTGAAAAATTCCCCTGCGAGGACTTGCGTACCATTGACCAACTTTGGGTAAAATATTCTAAAGGTCACTTCGGCTTTAGCGTGCAGAAGCTTATTTATCAAAGTCTGGGGGGAACCAGTGGATATAATAGCGAAGTTTGGGGCAGGTTTGGCGATCGTGTGGGTTGGAGACAAAAGAATCAATGGGTCTACTACGAAGACATCACTTTTTCAGAGAAAGCACCTGAAGCTCAGCTTCCAGTTTTAGATTGTTGGAATATTTGGGGGATTTGTTGGTGGTTTGATGGAGAGAGGGGAAGGGAGTGGGTGTCTATTCTCTCGCGTCGAGACTTGTAGAGTTTAGCATTTAGGCATTTCAGGGTAATTGGGAATTGGGAATTGGTAAATTCATCGCAAGAAATATTTTTCCACTCTCCCCTCTCCCCCTCTCCCCCTCTCCGAATTCTCTCCCTCTCCTCTTTGTTCGAGTGCCGATTTGCGGGCGTTGGTCTAAAATCAATACAGTCGTCCTCTGCTGCCTTGCTTTCGGCAAGATTTAAGCATACTTACCCTGCAACCTCATAATAATCCTTGTGCCTAACGCTTCCCAGAACCGCCAAGAGCTGGATCTGAAGACCATATTTCCATTTGAGCTAGATAACTTTCAGAGAGACGCGATCGCCGCCCTCGATGCAGGTAAATCCGTTGTCGTGTGTGCTCCCACGGGCTCAGGGAAAACTTTAATCGGCGAATACGCCATCCATCAAGCACTCTCAAGAGGGCGGCGCGTCTTCTACACCACTCCCCTCAAAGCTCTTTCCAACCAAAAGCTGCGCGACTTTCGCAATCAATTTGGAGATGAGATGGTAGGTTTGCTGACGGGCGACATCTCCTTCAATCGAGATGCGCCGATTTTGGTGATGACTACCGAAATATTTCGGAATATGCTCTACGGTACGCCGATCGGCGCTGTCGGTGCTTCCCTCACCGGAGTCGAAACCGTGGTGCTCGACGAGTGTCACTACATGAACGATCGCCAGCGGGGTACAGTCTGGGAAGAATCAATCATCTATTGTTCCAGCGAAATTCAACTCCTCGCCCTCTCAGCAACCGTTGCTAATAGCGACCAACTTACAGACTGGATTAACAAAGTCCACGGGCCCACAGAGCTTGTCTACTCAGACTTTCGGCCAGTGCCGCTACAATTCCACTTCGCCAATCAAAAAGGGATATTTCCCCTGCTAGACGAAACCGGCAAAAGAGCTAATCCGCGATTAGTCCCCAAAAAGAAGCAGCAAAAATCAGAAAGAGGTAGCATTCCGACTCCCAGTTTGACCGATGTTTTGTCTCGGTTGGACGATCGCGATATGCTACCAGCAATTTACTTCATCTTCAGCCGTCGCGGGTGCGACCAAGCAGTAGCAGAAGTAGGCAATTTCTCCCTAGTTAACGCAGCCGAAACAGCCGAACTCAAACGCATTATTGACGATTTTTTACAGCGCAACCCAGAAGCAGAACGTTTCGGTCAAAAAGAAGCACTTTTAAAAGGCATCGCCGCCCACCACGCAGGCATTTTGCCCGCCTGGAAAGGTTTAGTAGAAGAACTTTTTGGCAGAGGTTTGATTAAAGTCGTATTTGCCACCGAAACCCTCGCAGCCGGGATCAATATGCCCGCCCGCACCACCGTCATTTCCACCCTGTCCAAACGCACCGACAAGGGACACCGACTGCTAAACGCTTCAGAATTCCTACAAATGGCCGGTCGGGCAGGTCGCCGGGGCATGGATGAGCTGGGGCACGTGGTCGCAGTTCAGACCCGCTTTGAAGGCGCAAAGGAAGCCTCCTATTTGGCAACAGCCAAAGCCGACCCCCTTGCCAGTCAGTTTACGCCCAGCTACGGCATGGTGCTGAATTTGCTGCAAACTCACACGCTTGAGGAAGCTCAAGAGTTGGTAGAACGCAGTTTTGGTCAATACCTTTCTACCTTGTACTTGCAGCCGCAGCAATCAGAATTAGATCGGTTGCAAACAGAATTAGCGGTGCTCGAAGAGTCCCTAGCCGCCGGAGGTAATGTCTCTACCCTGGAAAAACAACTCGCCCATTACGAAAAATTGCAGGGAAGGCTCAAAGAAGACAAACGTTTGCTGAAAACTCTATTGCAGCAAGCAGAAGAAACGCGAATTAAGGAGATGTCGGTAGCTGTAGCTTTTGCAGTGCTAGGGACGGTTCTGAGTCTGAAGGGCAAACACGTCCCGACAGCCAAACGATCGCACACAACCCCAGTCCCCGCCGTACTGGTTGCCAAAATCCCAGGTTCGGGCCAAGCACCTAATTTGGTATGTTTGGGCAAAGACAACCGCTGGTATATCGTCGCGATTAGCGATGTCGCCACCCTCCACGCCCAACTGCCCCGCTTGAGTGTCGCAGATGGCTTAAACCCGCCTCCGGAATTGACCCTGAGACTCGGCCAGTGTCGCTTGGGAAGTGAAGAAACTGTGGCAATTGCTCAATCGATCCCAGAATTGCCCGCACCGGAACCGAGCCCAGAGGCGATCGAGCAACAGCAGAAAATCGTCGCCCTCGAAGATAAACTAGAAATTCACCCTGTTCTCGAATGGGGCAATCCCGGTACTTTGCTCAAGCGCCAGCGCCGCCGCGAAGAATTGAAAAAAGAAATCCGCAAAGCCGAACAAGACTTAGAAAAGCAGCGAGCTCGCTACTGGGAGCAATTTCTCAACTTAATTGACATCTTGCTAAATTTCGGATGTTTGGAAAGAGTAATTTCGGCAGATGGGAATCGAGATGACTCCTCCGACAGGTTGGTACCCACAATCTTGGGTCAAGCCTGCGCCGCCATTCGCGGTGATAATGAACTGTGGCTGGGTTTGTCTCTGATGTCTGCTGAGTTTGACGAACTCGACCCCCACCACCTCGCTGCTGCTTGCGCGGCCTTGGTTACAGAAGTTTCTCGGCCTGACAGTTGGACTCATTACTCGCTGTCGCCGGAAGTTTTGGCACCTTTGGACAATCTGCAAAAAGGGCTGCGCCGCCGATTGTTTCAAGTACAGTACCGCCACGAAGCTGCGATCCCGATTTGGCTGGAACGGGATATCGTGACTTTGGTGGAACAGTGGGCTCTGGGCGTGGAATGGCTGGAACTGATTAGTCACACGAGTTTGGATGAAGGGGATGTGGTGCGGATTTTGCGCCGGACTTTGGATTTCTTGTCTCAGATTCCTCATGTTCCTCACGTGTCGGATTCTTTGCGGAAGAATGCTTGTCGGGCGATGCAGTTGATCGATCGATTCCCGGTAAATGAAGCGGCAACTCAGTAAGGATCGCGAATTAAATAATTTACACATATTTGTGGGATGGGCGTCCCGCCCGTCCCACAAGAACAATAAAAATTGTAAGTTATTTAATTCTCATTCCTAAGGTTCGATCGTTCGGGAGCATCTCAGTCTTGCATTTATTATAGTGCGAGCGTCCCCGCTCGCGTATTGTACAATACGCGAGCGGGGACGCTCGCACTCAAAGAAAAAATGCTTTTTACAAAAATGAGATGCTCCCGATCGTTCGGAATGCGAGTCCTTCATAAATGCGGACTAAAGTCCTCACTACCAACCTTTTTTATGGCGATCGTTCGATCGCACCCGAGATCGGTTCGCTCGAATTCGATCCCATTGCAGGCGGGCGATCGCATATTTTCCTGATTTAGGTTGCATGACCTGATAAAAAATTGTATTGTGCGAGTTAATTGCTCGAAATTGTTATTGAAATTTTCCTAAGTGGTGTGGTGGGTAATTCTCGTGTCAATGCAACAAATCAAAAAGCCCGATAGAAATCCAAAAATTCGCTTTTTCACTTTCTTGCAAAGAGTCTTCATTGGCACTCTAGCGAGTACATTACTCAATCTCTCCATCCTATTTCCCTCTCCCAGTTTTGCGGAAGTAGTTCTGGGAGTTGTTCGCAGTTCCGAGAATTCCCCCGACTGGGTGAAGATTACCACGCGCCTCTGGGAAAGCGGCATTGCTTACAAACCAATCAATCTCGAAGACATCAAAAATTTGGCGGATTTAGCAGGCGTTAATGTGCTGTTTTTGCCCAATATTGAAACTTTGACTCCGGCACAAATTAAAGTTTTAGAAGCTTGGACAAAACAGGGCGGCCGCTTGATTGCTTCGGGCCCAGTCGGCCGCAGTTCCCCAGCCTTAGTACGTCAATCTTTACGATCGCTCCTCGGGGCCTATTGGGCTTTTCCGTTGACTCAGCGGGGGGCGGTGCAACCGCGCACCCGCTGCCGCGATCTCGCTTGTACCAGTTCAAGCAACTGGGTTCCCCCAGAACAAAAAAATGCCTCTGTTCAAGGCGGCGTCTTGATTCCCGCCGACGCGAACAGTCAAACCATCGCTACCTGGAAAGATAGTTCCGGTTCCTCCGCTGCGATCGCCACCGATCGCGCTACCTATCTCGGCTGGCGCTGGGGTAGCGACGGTTCCCCAAATATAGACACGGCTTGGCTGCGGGCCTCGATCGCCCGCTGGGGAGGAACTGTGGGTAGGCCTGTCGAGCCGCCAACAGCAGCCGCACCACCGCTGCCAAATCCCCCCTCCAGGGTCACGAGAAATACCCCCAGTTCGCCGCGCAATACTCCGCTGAGCCGACTTTCTCCTTCTCCCCCCCTTCCAGATCCCGTACCTGCAACTTTTACAGACCCTTCGGATCAGTCGGCGCCGGCGGGTTTGGACGTGCAGATAAATTCCAATAAGCCGATCGTCAGCATTGAAGCCTACTTGATGCGCCAAGAACTCACCAACCTCCTCGGCAGGTTTGAAAGCGCCCTGACAGCAGCTAATTCAGGCAATACCGCCGTCAATCTCGATGCTGCTATCCCCCCTCAATTGGTGGCGTCAAGCAACAGTGTCGGTGGGCCGCAGGCGAGTCGCCCGTTGGTTTTACCAGCAGCAACCACAGGGGCGATCGCCAAAGCCCGTCAGGTTTTGCAAAATTTTGACCAACTCCTGCAAGAGCAAAAATACGCTGAGATCAGGCAGCAGTGGGTGCAAGCGCGCCAGTTGCTCTGGCAAAATTACCCCCAGGAAGGGCAGCGCATTGGGGCGGAAATTCGCGCCGTTTGGCTCGATCGCGGTACGATCGTCGCAGCGCGATCGGAACAGGGTTTGGCCGCTGTGTTCGATCGACTTGCCGCCGCCGGGATCAATACCGTTTTCTTTGAAACTTTAAATGCCGGATATCCGATTTATCCCAGTCAAGTTGCACCGCAACAAAACCCCCTCACAGTTGGCTGGGATCCTCTGGAATCTGCGGTTAAATTAGCCCACGAGCGAGGCATAGAACTGCACGCTTGGATTTGGACTTTTGCCACGGGCAATAAACGCCACAATACTTTAATTGGCAAACCTGGTTCTTATCCAGGCCCGGTACTTTCGGCCTATCCAAATTGGGCAAATATTGACAATAAAGGACGCACGCAAAACCCTAACGATGGTAAATTTTATCTCGATCCTGCAAACCCGGAAGCGCGGAATTATTTACTAAGAATTATCAGCGAAATTACCAGCAAATACAAAGTAGATGGTGTGCAATTAGACTACATTCGCTATCCTTTTCAAGATGACAATGCAGGTTTTGTCTACGGCTACGGTGCAGCAGCAAGGCAGCAATTTAAACAGTTAACTGGTACCGATCCGGTGAATATTTCGCCGAGTTCTGGCAATTTGTGGCGGCAGTGGGTTGAGTTTAAAACCAATCAAATTAATAGTTTTGTAGCTGAAGTATCTCAGCTTTTGCGGTCGAATTATCCTCGCACTATTCTGTCAGTTGCGGTGTTTCCCCACCCCGAAAGTCAGCGGATTTACAAAATTCAGCAAAATTGGGAAGTTTGGGCCCGTCAGGGGATTGTAGACTTGATTGTGCCGATGACTTATGCTTTGGATACGAACCGACTTCAACGCATTACCGAACCGCTAGCAAAGGAACAAATGCTCGGTTCAGCTTTAATTTCTCCCTCGGTTAAGTTGTTGACACTCCCGGAAGTTGTGGCGATCGACCAAATTCAAGCTTTGCGCGATTTGCCGACTGGGGGCTATGCTATTTTTGCGGTGGAAAGTATCAGCAGCGGGATGCAGAGCTTTTTTAACCGGACTCAAGGTGTCAGAGTGCGATCGTCTACGAGGGCTTCGCTAACGACTTCTGCTTCCGAACCAATTCCTTACCGCCAGCCCTTTGCAGCAGCAGCTTCGCGCTATACTGCTCTCAAGCAGGAATGGAGTTTTTTGTTGGCTAACAATCAGTTGCGGGTGTCGGAATCTGAATTGAAAGTTCTCAAAAGTCGATCGGAGGAATTGGGTGTTGCCTTGAGCAGATTGGCTGCAAGTCCTTCTGCCGAAAGCTTAACAACTGCTAAAAGATTGTTGGCGAGTTTTGAAGCTCAATTTCAGTCTTCCATGCGCTTGCATTCTGGGCAAAATAGCTATCAGGTGCAAACTTGGCAAAATCGTTTGGAAAGCTTGGATATGCTGTTGCGTTACGGCGAAAGGGTGGAGTTGAATCGCAGGTAAATACAGGTGTTTCGGGTGCCGGTGGCTGCGGATAGTGCGATCGTACCCAATCACCTGCATCGATAGTTCTCCAAAAACTTTCTCTTGAAATACGCTAGATTAATTTAAATTAATACCCTGGACAGTTGTCAGTACGGACAATATCTGCATAACAGTTATACCAATCTGCATTTCCCGCAACAAGTAAGTAGGTTATCAAAAAAAACCTGATTCTCTTGTCAGGGCTGGTGTCGGTTAAAATTCTATGATAGAAGCTAGTAGAGCAGCGCTTTCACCCGCCCAACTGATGTAATCTTTATTTGTAACCACCTACTTATGCCGCGGACATCTCTATTGCGTGTCCGAAGACCGGAAGGCAAGCGATCCGATCGCGATCGCCAACACCCAGGATTGCTTCGCACTCGCAAGTCAGGTTAAAAAACTCTAATTGTGCAGTCACGAGGGAAGTCCTCAAAACTCTCAAAAGGCGATCGCCAACACTTTTATGATGAGTCAGGAACCGGATTTGAGACAACTCCCTCCTGTATCGCTCCAAGACTTTAAGATCTACTAATTTCCACGACCAATTTCAATTATTTTTAGGATGAATATGTTTCCTAAACCGCTGAATCGCTTTGCTACCAAAATTATCGGCAAAGCTCCATTACAAACTGTGCTCGTGCTTCCTTTTTTAGTGCAAATTGTTGGCACAGTAGGAGTTGTAGGTTGGCTGTCGTTCCAAAACGGTCAGCGGGCTGTTAACGATGTGGCCGCTCAGTTGCGGGGAGAAATTAGCGCTCGCATCAAAGACCGCATTGAAAATTATATGTCAATTCCCCACATTGTCAATCACCTGAACGTTCAAGGCGTAAAATTGGGGCAATTGAACCTAGAAGACAAACAAAAACTCGAACTTCATTTCCTCGAACAAATTCAATATTTTGATTCAATCAGCATCATTTATACAGGCAAAGAAAATGGAGACCACTCAGGAGCAATCCGCACTAAAGATCGGATTCTGATATCTGCTGCTGACAGCTCGACTGGCAATAAATTAGCTCGATATACTGCTGACCCTCAAGGAAAACGCGTTAAATTAATCGAAATTTCTCCCGAAAAATACGACCCGCGAGTTCGTCCTTGGTACATAGCAGCGGCGCTAGCCAAAAAGCCTGTTTGGACTCCAATTTATACAGACTTCTTGACCAGAGAACTGGCAATTACTGCTTCTTTGCCTATCTACGACAATGATGGTAAGCTGTTAGGAGTAGCTGGCAGCGATTTGCTGTTTTCCAAAATCAAAGAATTTCTCGTCAGCCTCAAAATTGGCAAGTCGGGACAAACTTTTGTGATGGAGCGATCGGGGATGTTAATTGCCACTTCAAAGCCGGGTAAAGAATTTGCAGTACAAGGTAAAGAAGCAAAACGCATCAAAGCTTCAGCCAGCGAAAATCCGGTAATTCGCCAAACTGCACAGCATTTAGATAAATTCTACCAAAGCTTAGCTAAAATCAATAATTCTCAACAGCTTACCTTTGATGTTGACGGTCAGCGAAATTTTATTCAGGTAACTCCTTTTCAAGACGATCGAGGGTTGGATTGGCTGATTGTGGTAGTTGTACCCGAGTCAGACTTTATGCAGCAAATTAATGCCAATACCCGCACCACTTTTTTGCTGTCCGTTGCAGCTTTGATTGGGGCGACCATTCTTGGGATTCTGACTGCTAAATGGGTGGTGCGGCCGATTTTAAAATTGAATGCGGCGGCGAAAGCTTTGGCACGCAATGAATGGGATACAAAGCTCGCTTTGAATCGCGAAGATGAACTCGGAGAACTTGCCGCTGCTTTCAACAGCATGGCAGAGCAATTGCAGCATTCATTTACTTCGCTCTCGGAAAGCGAAAACCGAGTCAAACAATTTCTCGATGCAGTACCGCTAGGCATTTTTATTGTCGAAAAAAATGGTAAACCTCACTACATTAATCCTATAGGAGAGCAACTTTTTGGTCAAGGAATCATAGCAGCAGATGCCGAAAATTTGCGCCAAGCTTACAAAGTTTATTTAGCTGGAACCCAGGAAATTTACCCGGCGGAACACGACCCTATTTTAAATGCTTTGCAGGGCAAAAGTGTCACTGTCGATGACATGGAAATCTGCTCCAGTGACAAAACTGTTCCCCTACAAGTTTGGGGAACTCCTATTTACGACGCCCAAGGACATATTATCTATGGGATGTGCGCCTTTCAAGATATTACGGAACGCAAACAAGCGGAGCAACTGTTAAAAGAATACAACCAAAACTTAGCAGTCCAAGTTGCAGAACGTACCGCCGCTCTTGCCAAGGCAAAAGAAAAGTTTTCTAAAGCTTTTCGTTCTAGTCCAAATGCAATTACGATCACGAGAATCAGTGACGGTCGCCACATAGAAGTTAATGACAGCTTTTGCCAGATGATTGGCTACACGCACGACCAGATTATTGGTAAAACAGCCGTAGATCTAAATTTTTGGGCGAGTCTAGGAGAGCGCGATCGCATGATTCAAATGTTAAGAAACCAGACAGCCCTTCACAATTACGAGCTGAGATTTCGCAAAAAAAACGGTACAGAAAGAACGGCCCTGCTGTCTATTGAAACCATCGATATTGAGGGAGAAGCTTGTTTTCTCTCGATTTCGAGCGATATTACCGATCGCCAAAAAGCAGAAACCGCCCTCCGCGAAGCAGAAGAAAAATATCGCAACATTTATGAAAATGCTTTGAATGGCATTTTTCAAACTGCTGCTGACGGGACATACCTCAGCGCCAACCCCGCTTTAGCTGAACTCTACGGTTACGAATCGCCCGCAGAATTAATCGCAGCACAGCCGAATTTCAAGAACCAGCTTTACGTGAAACCCAACCGCCGCAGCGAATTTGTAGCGCTGATCGACGAGTACGGGATACTGTCTAACTTTGAATCGGAAATTTACCGCAAAGATGGTAGCATCATCTGGATTTCCGAAAATTGTCGGGCCGTGTGCGATCCCGCAGGAAATCTACTTTATCACGAAGGTTTTATTAAAGATATTACGGATAGCAAAGAAGCACAAATCAAAATGGAGCAGGCGAAAGAAGCCGCCGAAGCAGCCAACAAAGCTAAAAGTACGTTTCTCGCCAATATGAGCCACGAATTGCGATCGCCCCTGAACGCAGTCATCGGCTTTGCTCAAGTCATGATCCGCAGTAAAAATTTGTCTCCCGAAAATCAAGAAGATGTCGGGATTATCCTGCGGAGCGGCGAGCATTTGCTGACGTTAATTAACCAAGTTTTAGACTTGTCAAAAATTGAAGCTGGACGCACTACCATTAATGAAAAAAGCTTCGATTTATATCGAATCCTCGATGATTTAGAAGATATGTTTGCTCTCAAAGCTGAGGAAAAAGGCTTGCAATTAATCTTCGATCGAGATGCAGAAGTTCCCCATTACATTTCCACCGATGAAGTGAAATTGCGCCAAGTATTAATTAATTTGCTCAACAATGCAATTAAATTTACTTCACAAGGTGGAGTGTCGGTGCAAGTGAAAGGAGGAAAGCGGAATTTACACAAAAACAGCGCTGATGAAATGCCCGGCCGCTACTCGCTCCATTTTGAAGTTCAAGATACTGGTGCAGGCATTGCTACCGAAGAAATCCATCAGTTGTTTGAAGCATTTGTGCAGACAACAACGGGTAAAGATTCTCAAGAAGGGACGGGTTTAGGTTTAGCGATCAGCCGCCAGTTCGTGCAATTGATGGGAGGTGAAATTACTGTTAGCAGCGAGGTGGGCAAGGGTGCGCTATTTCAGTTTGATATCCAAGTTCATCTGGTGGAAGCTAGTGATATTGAAAGTAAAAAAGCTCTACGTCGAGTTGTTGCCCTCGAACCGAATCAGCCACCTTACCGCTTGCTAATTGTGGACGACAAACCTTTGAACCGCCAACTGTTAGTAAAACTTCTCAGTCCGTTGGGATTTCTGTTGAGAGAAGCGAATAACGGTCAAGAAGCGGTGGATATTTTTAGGGATTGGGAACCGCATCTGATTTGGATGGACATGAGAATGCCTGTAATGGACGGGTATGAAGCAACGAAACAGATTAAAACTACAACTGGCGGGCAAGCAACGGCGATTGTTGCCCTGACTGCTAGTGTTTTGGAGGAAGAACGGGCGGTGATTCTTTCGACGGGTTGCGATGATTTTATGCGGAAACCGTTCCGAGAGGAAGATATCTTTGCGGCCATGGGGAAACATTTAGGAGTACGCTATATTTATGAAGAGCCAACAGAGGTCAGTATGGGGGGTGCGGGGGAGTCTAGTCAGGATGTGCTGACACCAGAGGCGATCGCCTCTCTTTCTCCAGACTGGAGGGTTCAATTCAAGCAAAATATTTTGAGTGTAGACATGGAGGCGATCGCCAGTTCGATCGCACAAATCGGCACTATCAACCCCTCTCTGGCAGCCGCGCTTCAAGATTGCATTAATAATTTTGAATATGACAGAATTTTGACCACAATCGATCGCAGCGAACAATAGTAAATACCGATGACTTCAACTTTGCAGAACACCAATCGAGCTAATATTTTAGTAGTGGACGACACGCCACAAAACCTGCGGCTATTGGCAGAAATTTTGAGCAATCAAGGCTATCAAGTTCGCCCAGTTCCTAACGGCAAACTAGCACTATCTGCCGCTCAAAAAATGCCCCCAGATATAGTTCTGCTGGATATTATGATGCCGGATATGGATGGCTATGAAGTTTGTCAGCGACTCAAAGATTCTGAAGTAACAAAAGACATTCCGGTGATTTTCATCAGTGCGATTAACGATGTGATGGATAAAGTTAAAGCTTTTGCAGTTGGGGGAGTGGACTTTATTACCAAACCTTTTCAGGTTGAAGAAGTTTTAGCCCGAATCGAAACTCATTTAAAAATTTGTTCGTTGCAACAAAGTTTGCAAGAAAAAAATCAAGATTTAGCAACTGCTATCTACCAATTGCAAGCGACACAAGAGCATTTGATTCAATCGGAAAAAATGGCTGCACTGGGACAACTGATTGCCGGCATTGCCCACGAAATCAATACTCCGCTAGGCATCATAGGTTCATCTATTGATAATATTTCTAATTTTTGGGACGAAAATTTAGAAAAAATGCCTCAATTTTTTCAACAACTTTCTGAAGAAAGCCAAGCTTGTTTTTTAGCTTTGCTGCACAGATCTACAAATCACGAAACGCTATTTACTAGCAGAGAAAAGCGCAAAATTAAGCAGCAGTTGCGTAACGAGTTGATGGCAGGAGGCATTGAAAATGCTGAAGAAATAGCGGATAGTTTAGTTGACATGGAGATTTACGATCGCATAGAAGAATTGTTGCCATTTTTTAAATTGCCGGATTGGGAAGTGGTTTTCAATACTGCTTACCAGTTTGCGAGCTTTAAAAAAAGTATTAGCCTGATCCAAAGAGCGACAGCCAAGTCTGGAAAAGTAGTATTTGCCTTAAAAAGCTACGCTCATTTCGATAGCAAGCAAGAAAAAGTGCAGGCGAACTTGCATGATGGCATTGAAATGGTGCTAACTCTTTATCAAAATCAACTGAAACACGGCATAGAAGTAGTCAAAAACTATGGAGATTTACCGAAAATTATGTGCTATCCCGATGACTTAAATCAAGTTTGGACAAATCTAATTCACAATGCCCTGCAAGCAATGGATTATAAAGGTATTTTGACGATAGAAACTAAGCAGCAAGAGACAAATCTTGTCCTCAAATTTACTGATGACGGCAAAGGTATTCCCCCAGAAGTTATTCCCAAAATTTTTCACCCATTTTTTACGACTAAATCTGCGGGGGAAGGTAGCGGTTTGGGATTGGACATCGTGAGAAAAATTGTTGACAAACATGAAGGTACAATTGCTGTAGAGTCGGTACCTGGACAGACAAGCTTTACAGTCTCCCTGCCAATCTATTAAACTAAACTTACACCTGTTAAAAAAAGAATGCCACTGTCAGCAAGCACCAAACCCCGATTGTCATCAGTGATACCCAATCGAACATCCCCAATCCTCCAATGCCAAAATGGTATTATCCGCAGGGGCTGATTCCCGATAGCGACAGGGGCTGTCTCGCTGACAAACATAAGATTTATTGCGATTGACCGGGTTTCTTTTGTGAAGTTCTATTAAAATAAAATAGGGGACATAGATAGTGCATCCTCGCCCGAAATCAATAACATAGAAGCAAGTCATGTCGGTAAACCCATTAAAATAATAGCAGAGAGCAAAAGATGAATAAGCCTGTAATTCTTTGCGTTGACGATGAACCCGATATCTTGAAGACTCTCAAGATGCAGCTCAAGAATGAATTTAAAGATGATTATTTTTACGAATTAGCTGAAAGTGGTGATGAAGCTTTAGATTTACTGGAGGAGTTTCCAGCAGAAGCTGAGGTGATTGTGGTTGTTTCTGATTGGCTGATGCCGGGAATCAAAGGTGATGAACTGTTAATTAGAGTTCACCAAAAATATCCTAAAATCGTTAAGGTGATGTTGACGGGGCAAGCGGATAAAGAGGCTCTTCAGCGGGCAGTAAAAGAAGCCGATTTATACTGCTGTTTGTACAAACCGTGGAAAAGTAAAGAGTTAATAGATACGATCAAATCTGGGCTGGCAAAGTTATTATGAAAAAACCTGTGATTGTTTGTATTGATGACGAACCGGATGTTTTGAACAGTTTAAAGATTGAACTGAAAAAGGCGATCGGGGATCGGTGTATTATTGAAACGGCTGAGGGCGGGGAAGATGCTTTAGAGTTACTGGAAGATTTGCAGGCGGATGAATACGAGATTGCGTTGGTGCTTTCCGATTATATTATGCCGGATATTAAAGGGGATGAACTGCTTAAAAAAATTCACGAACGATCGCCCGATACGCTGACTATTATGCTGACTGGGCAAGCTGATCTGGAAGCTCTGAGCAATGCTATAAAGTATGCTAAATTGTACCGTTACATCCCTAAACCTTGGCATAATGAAGATTTAAAATTAACGGTAGTAGAAGCAATTCACAGTTACTTGCAAGACCAAAAGTTAACAGATGAAATCCTGAAGCGGCAAGAAGTAAATGCGGCGCTGTCGGCGAGCGAAAGCCGCCTGAACCAATTTTTAGCAGCTCTGCCCGTGGGGGTATCTGTTTACAATCCCGACGGCTCGATCGCCTATTTCAACCAAGCAGCGCGGGATTTGCTGGGTGCAGACACTATCCCGGAAAGCACTGCGGAACAATTAGCTGCAACTTATCAACTTTATGTTGCCAATACTGATGAGCTTTACCCGCCGGACAATCTGCCAATTTTGCGCGCACTCAAAGGAGAATTTGTCAAGGTTGACGATGTAGAAATCCGTCAAGATGGCAAAATAATTGCGATCGAGATCAATACTACGCCAATTTTTGACGCTAGGGGAAATATTGTTTATGCGATCGCAGCTTTTCAAGATATTACCGATCGCAAACGAGCCGAAAGAATACTAGCAGATTACCAGCACACCTTAGAAACCAAAATAGACGAACGCACAGAACAACTGCAACAAGCCGCCTTAGCTGCTGAAGCTGCAAACAAAGCTAAAAGCACGTTTTTGGCCAATATGAGCCATGAATTGCGGACTCCTCTCAATTCCATACTGGGGTTTGCACAAATCATGGAAGGCAGCTCCAATTTTACTGTCGAAAACCACGAAAATCTGAGTATTATTCGTCGCAGTGGCGAACACTTGCTGGCCCTGATCAATGAAGTTTTAGACTTGTCAAAAATTGAAGCGGGGCGGATGATACTTGACCCTAAAGACTTCGACTTATACCGCTTGCTTGACGATTTACAAGATATGTTTCAAATGCGGGCAAAGAATCAAGAGGTTCAGTTGCTTTTTCAGCGAGAAAATGACGTTGCCCAGTATGTGCGAACCGATGATGTCAAACTGCGGCAAGTGCTGATAAATATTCTCAGCAATGCAATTAAGTTTACGGAACAAGGTTCAATCGTTTTAAGGGTTTCACAATTAGAAAAATCGAGAATAGTTGACTTATTGAACAGTCCAACAGCTTGCATTGATACTACAAAAAGTATTAGAGAGTTTGCCACCGATAGAAGTGATGTGGCAACTGTTGTGCCCAGAGATGAGCCTGATGATTTAACTGACGATCGGGTAATTTTCCTTCAGTTTGAAATAGAAGATACAGGCGTTGGCATTGCTTCGGAAGAATTGGGGAATATTTTCAAGGCATTTGTGCAAACATCTTCGGGTCAAAGAACTCAGAAAGGTACGGGTTTGGGATTGACGATTACCCGTCAATTTGTCCGGCTGATGGGAGGAGAAATCGTCGTAGAAAGTGAATTAGAACGCGGCACAAGTTTTAAATTTGAGATTCCAGTCGGTGTGGTTAATTTTGCTGATATTCCCGCCCCAGAAATTAACCGCGAAGTTACTGGGTTGGAACCAAATCAACCCTGGTATCGAATTTTAATTGTAGACGATCGCGAAGACAACCGCCAACTTTTAGTCAAAATTCTTTCTCCCTTGGGTTTTGGAGTGCGAGAGGCTAGCGATGGCTGCGAAGCAATAGAAATGTGGGAAAATTGGCAGCCGCATTTAATTTTGATGGATCTGCGAATGCCAGTGATGGACGGCTATGAAGCTACTAAAGAAATTAGGAACAGAATACAGCAGCAAGAGCGACAAGAAAAGGGCTCTGTGATTCCGAAGATTGTTGCTTTGACAGCTAGCACTATTGAAGAAAAACGATCGTCTGCTTTATCTATAGGCTGCGACGATTTTATTAGCAAACCTTTCCGCAAAACTGATATATTTGATACGCTCCACAAACATTTGGGAGTGAGGTACCTCTACTCTTACTCAACTGATTTTATCCCAACGGGCGATCGCCACAATCAATCTGACGCTCCCTCTAATGCTGCGCTTGCTTATTTGCCCGCACTTCCCGCAGAATGGATAGAAAACATGAGGCAGGTAATCCGTAGCGCTGATTTTGACTTAATTGCGAGGACGATCGAGGAATTAAGGTACGATCATCCTGAATTTACCGAAATCCTCCAGGATCATCTCAATAATTTTGACTACCAAAAAATTCTCACTTTAATTGCCGAGGCATAAAAATAGCATAGTAGAGGTGACAGTTGACAGTTGACAGTTGACAGTTGACAGTTGACAGCTACCCATAGCTGTCGATAGAAGAGGATTGAAGCAATGAATCATTCTACCGTTACCCAAAAAAGTTGGTAAAAAAATCGGTTGAAATCTGATTTTTTACCAAAATTGTAGCAGCAAAGAGAGAAGCAAAAAAAACTCCGGGAAGCAAAATCATGAAAAAACCTGTGATTGTTTGTATTGATGACGAAGCTGATGTTTTGAACAGTTTAAAGATTGAACTAAAAAAGGCGATCGGCGATCGGTGTATTATTGAAACAGCCCAAGGAGGAGAAGATGCTTTAGAGTTATTAACAGATTTACAGGCTGACGAACACGAAATAGCTTTAGTTGTTTCTGATTATATCATGCCGGATATCAAAGGAGACGAACTGCTCCAAATAATTCATGAACGATCGCCCAATACGCTGAAAATTATGCTGACCGGTCAAGCAGATTTGGAGGCAATCAGTCACGCTATCAAGTATGCCAAGCTGTACCGCTACATCCCCAAACCTTGGCAAAAGGAAGATTTGAAGTTAACAGTAGTCGAAGCAGTTCACAGCTATTTGCAAGACCAAAAGTTGGCTGATGAAGTTATTAAGGGGCGAGAAGCAAACAAGCAGTTGCAGATAGCCAACCAGGAATTGTCGGCAAGCGAAAGCCGATTGAATCAATTTTTAGCAGCTTTGCCTGTGGGGGTATCTGTTTACAATCCCGACGGCTCGATCGCCTATATCAATCATACCACCGAGCAGTTGCTGGATGCAGATACTGGGTTGGCAGACAGTATGCTAGGCAACAGTGTTGAACAATTAGTTGCAAGTTCTCAATTTTATGACGCCGAAAACGATCGGCTGTATTTCCCTGAAAATTTTCCGATCTTGCGGGCGCTGAGAGGGGAATATGTCAAGGTGAATGAAGTTGAAATCCTTCAATACGGGCTGACAATCACTCTAGAAATAAGTGCCAAACCTATTTTTGACAGCAACGGAAATATTGTTTTTGCGATCGCAGTTATTCAAGACATCAGCCAGCGCAAAGAATTAGAAAATTTCCTATCAAATTACCAGCGTACCTTAGAAGCTGAAATTGTAGAACGCACAGAACAATTGCAAAAAGCTGCCTTCGCCGCCGAAGCAGCAAACAGAGCGAAAAGTACCTTCCTTGCCAACATGAGTCACGAGTTGCGTACACCTCTCAATGCCATACTCGGCTTTACTCAAATCGTCGAACCCAGCCCGAATTTGACAGTAGACGACAGAGAAAATCTCAGAATTATTTATCGCAGCGGCGAACACTTGCTGACTTTAATTAATCAAGCTTTAGATTTGGCAAAAATCGAAGCGGGGCGGATGACACTTTTTCCGACTAACTTTGACCTTTACTGCTTGCTTGACGAATTGCAAGAAATGTTTGACCTGCGAGCAAAAAATCAAGATTTGCAGTTGATTTTCCAGCGCGATGCTGACATTCCGCAGTACGTGCGAACCGATGAAGTGAAGCTACGCCAGGTGCTAATCAATCTTCTGAGTAATGCGATGAAATTCACTCAAATCGGCGGGGTGTCAGTAAGAGTGCGCCGGAAGTTAGAAGGTATTTCAGCAGCGAATTCGATCGCAAATATAGCCAAAATAAGCGAGGAAGGGGAAATTGTCAGTCCCTTGAAAAATTCGACAGATTCAGATTTAGAAGCAAGCAATTATCCAGAAATTTCTATAATTTCCCGTCAGTCTGAAAGTAAAGTATTGGCAAAAACGGATAATTTAAATATTTCTAATTCTCTGTTTTTGGAGTTTGAAATAGAAGATACGGGAGTTGGTATTGCCCCAGAAGAAATGGGCAATCTTTTTCAAGCATTTGTGCAGACAGCATCTGGTCAAAAAGCTCAACAAGGTACTGGTTTGGGATTGACAATTAGCAACGAATTTGTACGGTTAATGGGTGGCGATCTAACTGTAGAAAGCCAGCTAGAACGGGGTACTATTTTTAGATTTGAGATTGAAGTTAGTGCAGTTGATTCCGCTGCAATTACTGTTCCAAAAAACATCCGTGAGGTGATTGGACTGGAACCAGATCAGCAATACTATCGAATTTTAGTTGTGGACGATCGCACAGACAACCGCAAACTGTTAGTCAAAATGCTTTCTGGCTTGGGTTTCGGAGTCGAAGAGGCTAGCAACGGCCGTGAAGCGGTAGAAATGTGGGAAAATTGGCAGCCGCACTTGATTTTGATGGATTTGCGAATGCCGGTGATGGACGGCTACGAAGCGACGATCGAAATTAGATCGAGGATACAGCGGAGAAAGGAAGAGGAACAAGGCGAGGGGAAGATGGATATTCCCAATCCTCAATTCCTGAACCCGAAGATTGTTGCTTTAACAGCTAGTACCCATGAAGATAAACGCTCTTTTTCTTTGTTGATGGGTTGTGATGACTTTATCAGAAAACCTTTCCGCAAAATGGATATATTTGATATGCTGAGCAAACATTTGGGGGTGAGTTATATTTATTCTGACTTGACAGGCTCTGATTCAATGGGCGATCGCAATAACCTATCAAATTCTTCTAATACTTTGTGTGCTTCTTTGCCCAACCTTCCCGCAGAATGGATAGATAATATGAGGCAGGTAATTCGCAGTGCTGATTTTGACTTAATTGGGATCACAATCGAGGAAATAAGGGCTGCTCATCCTGAATTTGCCGACATCCTTCAAGGTCATCTAGAGAATTTTGATTACCAAAAAATTCTCAACTTAATTCTCGAAGCAGAGAAATTCAATAGTACGGTTCATCAGTTGACAGTTGACAGTTGACAGTTGACAGCTACCTCTTCCGTCGATAGAAGAGGATTGGAACAATGAATCATTTTGTTTAATTTCCCCCTAAAAGGAAAGGCTTCAAACCCAATCTTTAGGCGTGAAGTTTGAAAAAAAAATATCTGGATGACTTATGGCTAAAAATAATAGATATAAGTGCTCGACTTTAGTGGTGGCAATATCAAAATTTTAGACTAGACTTGAATTGCAGTCATTCACAAACAATCTTGAAATCATCTGCATCGCTTACCAGTTTCTCTGTAAATCAAACCATGCAAAAGCTCTCAAATTTATCTGTGGTGTAAATCTCAAATCAACTTGCTGACCAAGAATTTCTTGATGGTACAAGCCCACGGATTTATCCGTGGAATTAATCCCAAATCGAAAATCTAAAATCCTCTCTTCCCCGGAATTTATCCGTGGGGTCAATCTAAAATCTAAAATCTAAAATCTAAAATCGATTGACTGGGGTGGTAAGGTAGTGAAACTGGCAAAAAAGCGAAACCAAACAACTATTTTTTGCCTTGGATAAGTAAATATTCAACAAAAAAAATGGCAAATAAATTTATGAAGAAACCTGTGATTGTTTGTATAGATGACGAGCCTGATGTTTTGGAAAGCTTAAAGATTGAGCTCAAAAAGGCGATCGGCGATCAGTGCATTATTGAAACGGCAGAAGGTGGAGAAGATGCTTTGGAATTGCTAGCAGATTTGCGGGCTGAGGAGCATGAAATAGCTTTGGTGCTTTCCGATTACATCATGCCGGATATTAAAGGGGACGAGCTGCTCAAACAAATTCACGAACAATCGCCCGATACCCTGACAATTATGCTGACGGGACAAGCCGATTTACAAGCTCTGAGCAACAGCATCAAGTATGCTAAGTTGTACAGATACATCCAGAAACCTTGGCAGGATGAAGATTTACAAATAACAGTGGTAGAAGCAGTACACAGTTATTTGCAAGACCAAAAATTAACAATTGAAACTATCAAGCGACAACAAGCCAACGAGGAGTTAAAGAGAGTCAATGCGGAGTTAGAGGTGGTAAACGCAGACTTGAAGCTAGCCAACGAGGAATTATCTGCGAGTGAAAGTCGGCTGAATCAATTTTTAGGAGCTTTGCCGGTGGGGGTATCTGTTTACAATCCCGATGGCTCGATCGCGTATTTGAATCATGCAGCGCAGGAATTGCTTGATTCACAAACTGTCCTCGCGAGGGCTGCCCAAACATGGCGTGGAATGGATCAATTTTATAACGGCGAGAGCGATCGCCTATATTTTCCTGAAAATTTTCCGATTTTACGGGCGCTGAGAGGGGAATCTGTCAAAGTTGATGATGTTGAAATCACTCAATACGGTTTGATAATTACTTTAGAGGTAACTGCTACGCCAATTTTTGACAGCAGCGGAAATGTTGTTTTTGCGATCGCAGCTATTCAAGACATCAGCGAGCGCAAAGAAGCAGAAAGAGTCCTAGCAAATTACCAGCGTACCTTAGAAGCTGAAATTGTGGAACGCACAGAACAACTGCAACAGGCTGCATTAGCTGCCCAAGCAGCAAACAGAGCGAAAAGTACGTTTCTCGCCAACATGAGCCACGAGTTGCGTACCCCCCTCAATGCCATACTCGGTTTTACTCAAATCGTCGAATCTAGCCCAAATCTAACAGCAGAAGACCGAGACAATATCAAAGTTATTCACCGCAGCGGCGAACACTTGCTGACTTTAATCAATCAAGCTTTAGACTTGGCAAAAATCGAAGCGGGCCGGATGATTGTTTTTCCGACAAACTTCAATCTCTACGACTTGCTTGACGAAATGGAAGATATGTTTCAACTACGAGCGAAAACTCAAGGTTTGCAGTTAGTTTTTCAGCGAAATACAGATGTTCCGCAGTACGTGCGAACTGATGAGGTAAAACTGCGCCAAGTGCTAATCAATCTCCTCAGTAATGCCATGAAATTTACCAGAGTTGGCGGGGTATCTGTAAGAGTGAGGTCTCTTAGGCAAGGCAGTTCGGCAGGGACAGATGTAGGGGATGTCATGGATGTAACAGATAGAAGTAATAGAGAAGAAGCAAGAGGAAATGATTCAGAAGGCGAAATTGTCATTGCCGGTGAAAATCCTACAAATTTAGATGGTTCGACAAGTTACAGTCTGCCTGAGAGTGAAAATTTGACGGAGAATAATTTAGATTTGTCTGGTTCGTTGTTTCTGCAATTTGAAGTAGAAGATACAGGAAGTGGCATTTCTCCCGAAGAATTGGGCAAGGTTTTTCAAGCCTTCGTGCAAACAGAATCCGGTCAAAAAGCTCAAAAAGGGACGGGTTTAGGCTTGACGATCAGCAGCCAATTTGTACGGCTAATGGGCGGCAATATTACTGTGGAAAGCGAGCAAAATCGAGGTACGATTTTTAGATTTGAGATTGAAGTTGATGCAGTTGATGCCGCTTCGATTCCTACCCCGGAAATCAGCAGCCTGGTGATGGGAGTGGAACCAGATGGGCCATCCTACCGGATTTTAGTTGTGGACGATCGCAAAGACAACCGCCAACTTTTAGTTAAAATGCTTTCTCCCTTGGGTTTTGCAGTGAAACAGGCTAGCAACGGCCGTGAAGCGGTAGAAATCTGGGAAAACTGGCAGCCGCACTTAATCTTGATGGATTTGCAAATGCCGGTGATGGATGGCTGCGAAGCGACGATGGAAATTAGACTCAGGATACAGCAGAGACAGTCCAAGCAAGCAATGGGGGAGGAAATCAACGTCTCTGGTGTCGAACCTCTGATTCCGAAGATTATTGCTTTGACAGCTAGTACCATTGAAGGGAGGCGATCGTTTGCTTTATTCGTCGGCTGCGACGATTTTATTAACAAACCCTTCCGCAAAAATGATATCTTTGATACCCTTCACAAACATTTAGGGTTGAAGTATCTATACTCTAACTCAACGGATTTGATGTCAGCGGGCGATCGCCACAATCTATCTGACTCCCAGTCTAATGATGCGCTTGCTTATTTACCCATACTTCCCGCACAATGGATAGATCACATGAGGCAGGTAATCCGCAGTGCTGATTTTGACTTAATTGGGATAACAATCGAGGAAATAAGGGATGCTCATCCTGAATTTGCCGAAATCCTCCAGGGTCATCTCGGTAATTTTGATTACCAGAAAATTCTCAATTTAGTTGCCGAGGCGGAGGAATCTGATCGTGGAGATGAAGGCGGAACAAACTGAAAACTATCAAGCAGATATTTTAGTAGTTGACGATACGCCAGACAATCTGCGTTTGTTGATTAGAATCTTGCAAAAAAATGGCTATAAAGTTAGACCTGTTACTAATGGTTTTTCGGCTATAGATGCAATTCAGTCTAGCGTCCCAGATTTGATTTTGCTGGATATTATGATGCCGGATATTAACGGTTATGAATTATGTCAAAAACTAAAAGTACAACCGCAATTTAGCGAAATTCCCATCATTTTTATCAGCGCGTTAGAAGAAGGAATAGATAAGGCAAAAGCTTTTGAAGTAGGCGGAGCAGATTATATCACAAAACCTTTTCAGGTTAAAGAAGTATTGGCGCGAGTGAGCAATCAACTGACCGTGCGTTCTTTGCAAATGCAACTGCAAGAAAAAAATCAAAAATTGACCGATCAAAATGTCCAGTTGCACCAGGAAATTGCCGATCGCCGTCAGGTTGAAATGGAAACAAGATTGCTGCTGGAGGCAACTCAAGCTATTAGCAAATCTGACGATTTTGAGTCGGCTATAGATGTGATTTTAGGTTTAATTTGTCAAACTATTGAATGGAATCTGGGCGAAGCTTGGATTCCTAACAGTGACGGCGTTTTAAGATGTGCTAGAGGCAGGTACGTCAGCGATTTGAGTTTTGCCCAATTCAGACAGACAAGTTGGCAGCTAACTTTTGCTCCTGGTGCGGGACTCCCAGGGAGGATTTGGCAGTCGCAGCAGTCCGAATGGATCGAGGATGTTTCTACTGCACCGGAACAAGTGTTTCTGCGATCGGAAATTGCGGTAAATGTGGGATTGAGAGCGGCTTTTGGTTTGCCAATTTTGGCGGACAACCAAGTGTTAGCTATTTTGATTTTTTATCGCGAAAAAGTTCTGGAATCTCAGCCGCGTTTGCTGGAATTGGTGAGTGCGGTTGCTACGCAGCTCGGTTCGCTGATTCAGCGGAAACAAGCTGAAGCAGCGCTGAAATTGCAGCAAAAGCAAACAGAGAAATTGCTGCTGAATATTTTGCCTAAACCTATTGCTGAGCGCTTGCAAAAAGAGCAAAAGCTGATTGCGGATCATTTTGATGAGGTGACGGTATTGTTTGCTGATTTGGTTGGTTTTACAGAGTTTTCGGCTCACAAAAGTCCGACGCAGTTGGTAGAAATTTTGAATGGAATTTTCTCGGAGTTCGATCGGTTGTCTGAGTTGCACGGGTTGGAAAAGATTAAGACGATTGGGGATGCTTACATGGTGGTTGGGGGTTTGCCGACGGCGCGCCCGGATCACTCTGAGGCGATCGCACTTTTAGCTTTGGATATGCAGGTAGCTTTGAGAAAGTTTAATCTCAAAATTGGAGAAGGTTTTCAATTGCGGATCGGAATTCACAGCGGTTCGGTGGTGGCGGGCATTATTGGGATTAGCAAATTTAGCTATGATTTGTGGGGAGATACTGTGAATGTTGCTTCGCGGATGGAGTCGAACGGATTGCCGGGTAAAATTCAAGTGACGGCGAAGACTTACGAGCGTTTGAAAGAGCAGTTTATTTTTGAAGAACGGGGGCCTATCACGGTTAAAGGTAAAGGAACAATGCTGACTTACTGGTTGCTCGAAGAACAAACTCAATCTATTTAGGTTTGAGATGTCAATTTCAATTAATATTAAAATTAGATCTAAATCGCACTTTCTGGAGGACTCATCCTTTGCAAACAGTTGAAACAAAATCGCCGACAGCATTGAAAAGAGTCCTAGTTGTTTTAATATCGCTGGTAGCTGTAGCGGTACTGGCGATCGCAACTTTTATCCTAATTCCCGGAGAAAAAACCATGTTTGCTGGAAAAAGACCTACTAATATCGGCATTGTATCAGGAAAACTGGCAGCGTGTCCTGCTTCCCCCAACTGCGTCAGCAGCTTCAGTCAAGATGCCGAGCACCAAATTGAGCCTTTGGCTTACACTTCGTCGCCTGCTGAGGCTATGGCTAAGCTCAAAGGGGCGATCGAGTCCTCGGCCAAAACTAAAATTATCACCGCAACCGATAATTACCTGTATGCGGAGTTCACCAGTGCTTTGATGGGCTTTGTGGATGATGTGGAATTTTTGGTAGATGATGGGGCAAAGGTGATTCACGTGCGATCGGCTTCGCGTCTGGGACAGTCGGATTTAGGAGTCAACCGCAAACGCATAGAAACCATCAGAGATCAACTAAATCCACTCTAAACCTAAAATTTATAGCTTTCCTGAAGCCTCTCTCCTGCAACATTCTGAAACTACAGGTACGTTGTTGGGCTTTAGCCCTCTTTAGACTGATAGAGAAAGAGGGCTCAAGCCCAACTACGTACCTAATTTTTATTTCGTTCCTCGCAATCACACTAGCCCTAACTGAACCGTATTGTGACTCAATCAGGTATTGAATAGCTGAGCGCGCTAGCACCGACACCGCGCTGTATTCCTATAGTATTAAACGCCCTAAATTGAGCAGTTCAGACTTTAGGGAGAGGGAAGTTAAGCCATTAATTTCTACTATTAATTTAAGTAGAGCGACGAGGAAAAAACACATGGCACTTCAAAGAATTGCAGATTTTGAGCCTAATTATAAGGAAGAAATATTTGCTGGAGACGACATCAAAGGATTTGATGTTTATGCCGGTGACTCTGACGAAAAAGTAGGCACTGTTTATGACGCATTGGTTGATGAAACTGGCCGTTTTCGCTATCTGGTAGTTGATACCGGCATTTGGATTTTTGGTAAAAAAGTATTGCTGCCGATCGGTTCGGCCCGCTTCGACTACGGAGCCCATCGCGTCTACGCCACAGGCCTTCGCAGCAAAGCTCAAGCAGAACAACTGCCGGCTTACAATGAAATGGAACCCCTAGATTACGATCGCGAAGAACAAGTAAGAGGCGTCTACCGCAATCCAGGCACAGCAGCGACAAGCACTGCAACTCCTGCTAGCTACGATCGCAGCAGCTACAGCTACGATATCGATCGCCCCCTCTACGAAACCAACGAACAGAACCACCAAAATCTCAAGCTTTATGAAGAACGCTTGATTGCCAACAAAAACCGCGCCAAAACAGGGGAAGTAGCAGTTGGTAAGCGGGTGGAAACTGAAACAGCAAGAGCTTCAGTACCCATTGAAAAAGAACGAGTCGTAATCGAGCGAGTCACACCAGTAGAAGCTGGTAGAGTAGTTTCAGTCGGCGAGGCTGACTTCCAATCAGGGGAAGTTGCACGCATCGAAGTCTACGAAGAAACGGCCGACATTCACAAGGAAGCCTACGTGCGCGAAGAAGTCAACGTCAGAAAAGAAGTTGTTCGCAGCACGGTTGACGGGGAAGAAACCTTGCGCCGTGAAGAATTAGACATTCAGACTGACGGAACTCCGGTTGTAGATAATAAAACTATCTAAACCAACCGCAGGAAGTCTTGAATAGGAATTACGCATTAATCACATAATTCTCTCACCGCACAGGTTTGAATTTGGCGATCGCGCAATTCCTAGATGACGCAATACGCTTCAGTTAAGCCCGATTCCCCCTTAAGAAGGGGGGGAAAAGAGTATTCTTCAAGTCCCCCTTTTTAAGGGGGATTTAGGGGGATCTCCGAGGACTCAACAGTTTTAACCCAAGCGTATTCCTATATAACGGCGGGTGGAGTGCGAAACTTGCCGGTTTTGGCCAAAGTTTATGCACTTTCCCCGCCTTTACCAGAAAGAATTGGTTGAAAGCCCCAAGCTTTTTCGGGAGAAATTAAAATCAGACTATTCATTACTCCAATCCTCTGACTTCTAGGTAGAGGTCGGTTTCCTTCGGTCAACTGTCAACTGTCAACTGTCAACTGTCAACTGTTGAACAATTCGCCCCAATTCATAATAAAAATCCCTAAGTAGGAAAGTTTTAAAAATGAACGGTCAAGCATCAGCCGAAAAAGTAGCCACAGCCAAATCAAATACCCGTCTCAACCGGGTGCCGGAAAAAGTCAGGACTAAGCTAAAAAGTTTTACAGTAAAAGACAACCAAGGTCACTTGGTAGGCAAAATCAAAGATGTCTATTTCGATCCTAACGGTCAGCTAAACTTTGTGGTATCAGGGCTAGGTCGCGAAAATCCCCGCATTTTTTTATTAAGTATTAAGCTGCTCAAAAAAGTAGATTATCATCAAAAAACTCTGTTTGTAAGTATTAAGTCCGATCGAGTCGATATGCTGCCCGGAATTGTGGGAACGGCAGAGTATGAGTATTTAGGAAAATCCTCAGAACAGCTTGATGAAGTGAGCAATAGCGAGTCAACTAATCCCTCAACAGTTATGTCAAATCTAACAGATGCCGATCGCCAAAATGAACATTTAGAGACCGATGAGGATGACGAAAACTTGGATATTGTCGATCGAGAAGTAATTCGCCTGCTAGAAGAACGATTGGTAATCAATCGCAGCAAGCGCAAAGTCGGCGAAGTCATAGTCCGCAAAGAAATTGAGACTCGGATGGTACAAGTGCCGATCCAGTGGGAAAAGTTGATTGTCGAACAAGTCGGCGACGATCCGAAGGTTTTGGCAGAGATAGATTTGGGCGAGGGAAACATCACCGGTATAGATTTGGCAGAGATTAAGAGCGATCGCCAGGAACCGACAGTTAAGGCAGAATTTACGTCTGTGCAGAAAGCTAGCAAGATCTTAAATGCGATCGCCTCTCAACCCCGCCACGGTTGTGTCAAAGTCCGCCTAGAAATAGTTTTGGAAGACAAGCAACTTGAGGATACGTACCAAAAATGGATGACGGAAAGCCACTCAGATAAGTGAGGTACGTTGTTGGGCTTAAGCCCTCTTATACTTATCGTGTAGTAAACGGGGTCGCATCAAAAACTCCATTTACAGTCATACCTCATCTTTCGTTATAAATGTTATATATAAAGAGCGCTCAAGCGCAACTACGTACCTATTGTCTTAAGCAAACGGTATTGTCTTATATATAGCCTTTCTCAAAAAGATGAGGTATGACTGACAGCTTACATAACCCTTAAACGTATAGGGCTTTCTTCCCAACAACGTCCGCGAATCTTTCGCTTGATCCGCTATATATATGCAAGAGCGCTGAAGCGCAACTACGTACCTATTGAAAAATTTCATCGGGTTCACAAATATCTCTACTCTAATATCCGCCGGAACTCTGCAAACCCCCCTGGTCTGGATTTTTTAATTTTGAGCGATCGGCAAATCGACAAAATCTTACCAAATTGCGGTAAAATTGTGCTAGTCAAATTTAGAAATATTTGAAAATGCCCAGCACCATCTCCGACATTAATGTAAAAACGATCGCAGGCGCAGACAAGCAGCTAGGAGAGTACACTGGCCAGGTACTCTTGATAGTTAACGTAGCTTCCAAATGCGGCTATACACCTCAATACAAAGGACTCGAAGAATTGAGCCAGAAGTACGGCGCCGCCGGACTCCGCGTTTTAGGATTTCCCTGCAACGACTTCGGAGCTCAAGAACCCGGAAGCAACGCAGAAATCGTCAATTTCTGCACTACAAAATACGGTGTCAGCTTTGAATTATTTGACAAAGTAAGCGCTAAAGGCAGCCAGCAGCACCCGCTGTACGCTAAGCTTACGAATGCAGTCGATCCCAAAGGTGAGGTTTCCTGGAATTTTGAAAAATTCTTAGTTAGCAAACAGGGTGAAGTGGTTGCCAGATTCCGCAGCAGCGTGGGCCCAGATTCGCCGGAATTGATCGCTGCGATCGATCGAGAATTGGCAAAATAAGCAGTTCGGCAACGGATTTTTTTACCGATGTAACGGATGGATGTTTAGTTATTGTAGGGTGCGTCAGGGCTAAATGTTTTGAATACAGACTAACAATTTTCTCCCTGATACCAATTTTTTATGAGGCTGCTCCCGAATCTGATCCCCCCTAACCCCCCTTAATAAGGGGGGGACTGGAATCTTCTCAAAGTCCCCCTTCTTAAGGGGGATTTAGGGGGATCGGAATATGTGCAAGTTCACATTAAATTGGTATGACGCACCCTACGGTTAGTTAGCTTGTTTTTTCTTCTCTTCCTCATTGTTGAGAAGCAATCAACAATTAACAAATACCGGTGATTGGATTTAATTGGAGAACGTTTTAATTTAATGGAAAATACATCGGGATTAGATTTAGCCGTAGGTTTACTGGCGTTCGCGATTCTGGGAGGCGGGCTGGCCATGCTATTTGTAGGTATGGCATCGTTCCCTAAAGAAAAGTAACAATAATTGAGATTAAGTCCTCACGATCAAACTTTAAATGGGTTCGTAGTGAGGACTTCAGTCCTTATAGAACCCATTTGACATCTTTGAGTTTTTGGGTTTGGTGACTAGAAATATAGACAGAAACCAGTTTCTGAGATTTACGCTAATGTCGAGAAACCGGGTTTCTACGAGTTTTTGGGTTGGGTGACGAGAAATATAGAGAGAAACCCGGTTTCTCAGATTTACGCAAAATAGATCTCAAATGGGTTCTATAGAAATCTGAGGACTGAAGTCCGAACGATCGAACTCTGAGGAAATTTAACAGCCTCCAATTTTAATAGTAGCAATTGACAACCATGCAAACTACCGAAAGCACCCTCAAAATTGCCCTGGCGCCGGGGAACTTGCGCCGGGTTCACCATATCGCTTTAAACGTGCGCGATATGAAAGCTTCCTGCCACTTCTACGGTACAATTCTCGGCTTACACGAACTCACAGGTGCAGAAATTCCCGCAAGTTTAACCGAAATGGTGGCTGCTGGTAAAGTCGCTAATTTCATCACTCCAGACGGGACTGTGATTGACTTATTTTGGCAGCCAGATTTGGAACCGCCAAACCCAGATCCCCAAAAGGCTTTTACTCGCGCTAACCACTTGGCCTTTGACATCGATCGCGATTTGTTCGATCGCGCTTTGGAAGTGCTAAAGTCTAATGAAATTGCGATCGACAGTGGCCCGGTCACGCGCGCTACAGGACGCGGCATTTACTTTTACGATCCCGACGGATTTATCATCGAAATCCGCTGCGATCCTGCTTAAATATTTGCCAGCAGGACGATCGGTGCGGATTGCTCAGAGCGCGAGCGAGAGGATCGATCGCACTCCGTTATAATTCCGATGTCACCGGATTTGATAAACTCCCCCTCTCCCCCTCTCCCCCTCTCCCCCTCTCCCCCTCTCTTACTTTCCGTCTTTGCTAATAGGTTGCTTCGGCCAAGTAAACCGAAAAATTGCTCCCTCACCTTCGGCAGATTCCAGAGAAATAGTGCCGCCTTGAGATTCGACAATCTTCTTCACTAGCGACAAACCAATCCCAGTATTTTCAACTTTATCGCGAGCTTCCAAGGTCTGAAAAATCACAAAAACTTTATCGTGATATTGAGGAGCAATCCCCGGCCCGTCATCAGCTACAGCAAACTCGTAAAAATTCTCTAACTCCTTAAACGATATGTTTACGTAGCCGGATTCATTTCTATTGTGTTTAATGGCGTTGCTAATTAAATTAGAAAAAACTTGCTGCAACGGCAATCTTTCAGTCACAAAAGTTGGCATTCCCGGTTCAACTTTTACATCAAATCCTGACGGCGGCGCCAACGAATCAATAATTTCTGCTAATAACTTCTCAACTTTTACAGTTTCTGAAGCCAGTTGAATGCGTCCGACGCGGGAATATTGCAGCAGTCCCTCAATCAATGATTCCATACGGTGAGCTCTGCCGCGCAGCAGGTTCATTTGGTGCAGAGTATCCTCTGTCATCGAATCGCTGAGGTCTTCTTCTATCCAACTGCTGAGATTTGCGATCGCCCTAAGCGGCGCTTTCAAATCGTGAGAAACTACATAAGCAAACTGGTCTAATTCTTGATTCCGCTTTCTCAACACACTTGTCGTTTGAGCCAGCGAGTTCGCAGTCCACCTCAATTCTTCAGCGTGCAACCGCAACGATTCCTCAGCTTGTTTGCGTTCCCTAATATCTTCTACCACACCCATCAGCAATTGAGTGCCATTTTGTTCTTGCAGCAGCGAAACCGTCAAGTTGACCCACACTAACTCTCCGTCTTTGCAGACATAGCGCTTTTCTATACAGTAATTATCAATTTCTTCTGCTAATAATTGGCGCAATAATTCCAGTTCGTTTCCTAAATCTTCTCCAAAAGTAATATCCTGAAAATTTTTAGCCATCAATTCTTGACGGCTGTAGCCGACAATTTCGCAAAGTTTTTGATTAACTAACAGCAACTTGCCATCCACACTCGCTTGAGCCATGCCGACTGCGGCTTGTTCAAAAGTATCGCGAAACCGCTGCGCGCTTTCGGCTAAAGCTCTTTCTGAGCGCTTGCGATCGCTAATATCGTTGCTAATTTCCAAAATAGCCTGGGGTCGATCTCGATCGTCGCGCTGCAAAGTCCACCGACTCGCCACCGTAATTTTTGTGCCGTCTTCCTTGGTACGCACCAGTTCCCCTTGCCAATATCCCCGCTCGAAAAACACTTTTTGAATTTCGTCAAAACGCTGCCTCCATTCTGTATGCAAAAGCTCGTGAATATTTTTTCCTATTGCTTGCGAATTCCGCCACCCGTAGAGCCACTTCGCCCCCAAATTCCAATAAGAAATCACCCCGTTCAAGTCGAGTACCGCGATCGTATCGTTCGCAAAATCCAGCATTTGCGCTTGCTTGCGGAGAGTCTCCTCAGCTTGTTTCCGTCCTCCCACATCGCGGCAAATCGCAACAAACAAGCATTGATTTGCCAGACGCATTTCGCTGATGGCCAACTCCATCGGAAACTTGATGCCGTCGCTGCGAATTCCGACAGTTTCTTGCTGGTAAGTCTTCAGTTTAGCATCGGGATTTAAGACAAAATATTCGATCGCATAATCTCCCGCGCTGCTGTCTGGCTGCGGTTGAGCTATCAGTTGGCGCAGGTTCGAGCCAATTGTGCGATCGGCTTTTTCGCCAAAAATCCGTTCTGCTGCCGCATTAAAAGACTCAATATTGCCCGATTCATCTAAAGTAATAATCCCATCAGCCGCATTGTCTACCACAGCTTGAATGCGAGTTTTACTTTCTTGCAAGCCTGCTTGCCGCTTCCTCAATTCCTGGTCTAAACTATGAAATAAATACCAGGAAGCTGCTCCACCCAGACAGCCGACAAGCAAACCAGCAAATTGCAGGAAATTAATTAAATCTACCAATTCACGTACTCGTTCCTCTAAAGCCTTCTGGTAGGCTTGGCTGGCATCAGCAAACGCATCAATTTTTTCGCGCAGCTTATCCATCTTCAATTTATCTCGAGCTAACACCTGAATTATTTCCGGCGACTGCACTTTTGTTGCCGCACTATCGAGCTTATTCAGAGTGTTTTGCAATAAAATTATTTGCTGTTCGGTACTTTTTTGAATTTCTGCAAATCCCTGATCTGGCAGTTGATTTTCTGCCACCGCAATTTCGAGTTGAGCCAGCAGCGGAGGCAAACTCTTCTTTGCTTCTAAATATGGTGCTAGAAAATCGCGGCGCTTCGTCAACCCGTAACCCCGAATGCCCGTTTCCGCATCCACCACAGTGGTTAACAAGCGGTTGGTTCCGTGAAGTATTTCCTTATGAGTATCTGCTCGCTTTCTTATCTGTATTGCACTATCCCGGAGTCCTGCAATTGCGATCAGCGAAGCAAACAGACAAATCACGGGGATAGCAACGATGACTGTTCCCCGCTGGCGAATTGGTCGGTCTGTCCATACAAAGTGGACGAAGCGATCGAGCAAATACTTCACGGATATTGTGAGGAGAAAGTTTGCTGCCAGTATATCGCTTTTTGGCAATTTATGCTATGGAACAGCTTGTTTTTTTTATGTTTGGCGATCGCCCGGGCGTAACCGTAGAAACTAGATTATGCCCCGGCGATGGCTAGCTACTGACAGTGACAGAAGATTTTTTAGCAAGGTTTTTAAGCCCAAGCAAGGAGAAGGAAAAGCGTTTTTTCGGCAGCGAGATAGCAGGCACAGCAGAAACACTTGTTTCTACTTTACTTTCCTGTTCGCTTTCGGCTTTGGGTTTCAAACTAGAGTCTGTTTCGCAAACATTCTGAACTGCTGGAACTACAGTCCATTTGCCTGTAGTGGGATCGCGATAAGAAGTGAAAGGATTTATTTTTAGCGGTTGACTGCAAGGTTTAATCATCTCGATGCACTCCTTTAATTTTGAGAACTTGTGCACTGCTGTCGGTGGCATTGCTATCTCGGCAGTAGAGGCCGCAGTTTGAAGGTTCAAGGGAGAAGGCAAAAAGCCGAATTGTGTTTCTGGGTTCTTATGCCTTTGATAATTCCTGATTTCCTGTTAACTTTTGCCTTCTACTGGTTAGCGACGATAGCATTACTTTTACCAAATTGCCTTTGTATAAGCAATACCCCCACCCCCCCCCTGTGGCAGGTTGAGGTGCGGATTTTAAATGCAGGAAGGCGCTATATTCTGGTTGTGGCACAAGTTTGGGATAATAAAAGTATTCTAGGCTGGGAAAAAATGCGACTGTGTGATCGGCAACAGAGGTCGATCGCGATCGGTATCACAATTAACAGGGAATTGGTTATTGGTTATTGGTTATTGGTTATTGGTTGTTGGTTATTGGTTGTTGGTTATTGGTTGTTGGTTATTGGTTATTGGTTATTGGTTGTTGGTTATTGGTTATTGGTTGTTGGTTATTGGTTGTTGGTTATTGGTTGTTGGTTATTGGTTGTTGGTTATTGGTTGTTAGTAATGGCGAATTATTGCATCTTTTACCCATCCGTTAAATCTGTTAAATCCCCATCGCATGGGGAGCATCTCAGTTTTGCAAGAAACATTTTTTATCTTTCGTGCTGTCCCCGCACAGCAAAGCTTATACACGCACGCGAGCGGGGACGCTCGCACTATAAATAATGCAAAACTGAGATGCTCTCCATCGCGTGCTCGTTGCCTTCTTCCTTCTCCCTTCTCCCTTCTCCCTTCTCCCTTCCTTCTTTCTTCTTTCTTCTTCCTTATGACCAATGACAACTGTCAACTGTCAACTGTCAACTGTCAACTGTCAACTGTCAACTGTCAACTGACAACTGTCAACTGTCAACTGTCAACTGACAACTGTCAACTGTCAACTGTCAACTGTCAACTATCAACTTTGACCTTTAATTGAACAATAAAAGTAGAGCCAACACCTAACTGACTCTCAAGAGTGATATCGCCGCCCATCATCTGGCAAAACAAGCGGCTAATCGCCAATCCCAAACCAGTGCCTCCGTACTTGCGAGTAGTCGAAGCATCCCCTTGCATAAAAGGTTGAAACAAACCCTGCTGCTGTTGTTCAGACATTCCAATCCCCGTATCAGATACCTGCAAATAAACCCAATCGCTATCGCCTGCTGGCTCGCGAGTGGCGCCCAGCAGCACCGTTCCACCTTCGGTAAACTTGAGGGCATTTGAGAGCAAATTAAACAAAATTTGCCTGACTTTAGTTAAATCTGCATACATTACTCCCAAATTTGGAGAGCAAGAAACTTCTAATTGATTGTGATTTTTTTCAACTAAAGGGTGCAAAGTTGCAACAACTTCTTCTATTAAATTGCCGAGGTCAAATTCTTCTAAGTAAACCTCCATCCGACCGGCTTCTATCTTAGAAAGGTCGAGAATATCGTTAATTAAAGTCAGCAAGTGTTTGCCGGCGTTACGAATTTTTTGGGTATCGGGGATGAAGTCATCGAGTCCGGAGTCCAGTGCTTCTTCTTCTAGCATTTCGCTGTAACCGATAATGGCGTTGAGCGGCGTTCGCAGTTCGTGGCTCATATTGGCTAAAAAAGTGCTTTTAGCTCTGGAAGCTGCTTCTGCTTTGTGTAAGGCTTCTTGCAAGGCGATTTCGGCTCTTTTACGATCGGCAATTTCGCTGCGGAGCAGTTGATTGGTGGCGGTGATTTGAGCGGTGCGCTGATCGACGGTCATTTCTAGCTGCGCTTTGGCTTTGGAGAGTGCTTCCTGAGCTCGCTGGCGTTCAAATCCTTCGATCGCCAGCGCGACTAAATTTGCTAAAGAATCGGCGAAGGTGCGCTCTTCCAGAGCCCACTGGCGGGGCGCGCCGATATGTTCTAGAGAGAGGATGCCCACGATCTGGCCGCCGAGCCTAATTGCTACATTTAAGATCGATGAATTTGGCTTGCTCTTATTCGGCAGCACACCGGAATGTTCGGCGATCGATGATAAGTGGCACAAGTTTGTTTCGATCGAGTTTTGAGTGTGCGGCGCCGGTTCTAAACCATTGTCTTCAGCTAGATTTTCGCCCGGCGCGTCGTTTTCTATATCTAAAATTGAAAATTTTAAATCGCTTGCTGATATGCACTGGCGGCTCAAATGATGCTCGTGAGTGCGATCGTACAAGTCGAGACAAACTAATTTGAGGTTGGGGATTTTAAATTGAGAATGATTGACTGACTCGTTATCGTTTCGGGGGGCCGCCTCTGTATCGAGAGATTCTTTTTGGTTGCGGGCGATCGCTCTGTGGGTAAAATTTAGCTGAGGATCGATCGGGTAGCCAGTTCCCAATCTGTCGTGGTTGTAAAGCCAGACGCTGACTTTTTCCACCTCCAAAGTGCGCGCAGCAGCCTCAGTAATTTCGCGAATTCCCACAGTCAGCGCACCGCTGTTGAGAGTCCTCTGCCGCCCTAGCTGCAACAGGGCCAGACTCTGCCGCCGGAGCCGCTTTTCGCTCTCTTGGAGAATGTTTTCTGCTTGCTTGCGCTGAGTGAGATCGTACAAGGCGCACAATGCCGTCGGCTGACTCTTAAACTGGAGGGACTGAACCGAGAGAATTGCCCAGAAAGGGGTTCCGTCTGATTTTTTGCAGTGGAGTTCGTAGTTTTGCAGGTATCCGTCTTGGGCGAGGGCTTCGAGTACCTTTGGGCGATCGGCGGGGTTGAGGTAAAAGTCTGGGGTACAGCAGCCGATCAATTCTTCTAGGGGTATGTTTAGCAGAGAAGCCAATTGAGCGTTTGCATACAAAATTAAGCCGTCCGAGAGACGAGAAACCAATACCGGAACGGGAGTTGCCGAGGCGATCGCCCGAAACTGCTGTTCGCTTTCGCGCACGGCCAACTGAGCTTGAGAGAGCAAGTGAGCTTCCATCGTATCCGAATGTTGGGTGGTAGTCTCCAGCAAGATTTCTAGATCGGACTTTTCGCGTTTCAAGTTTTCTAGTTCCGCACTCAGTCGCTGAACGTCCAAAAGTAGCTGTTCTCTCGATGGTTCTTCCTGCATAGCAATTGAAAATTGGTAATTTTTAGTCTGAGAGGGAAGTTTTTTACAGTTTGGTGCTAACTTAACTATGACTTATTCGCATTAACTTCAGGTGCTCTCATCCTGGTTCCCCAAGGCGGGATAGGTGAACACCTTTACCTTGTGCGATTTACCGAAAATCTGGGTTTAAAGCCCCGTCATAAGCTTGACGGCTTTACAAAGTTTTGTGAACTTGCGGAAAATCTTATATAGCAATAGTCCGGACAGTTTTCAATGACCAACGGTAGAATGCGGGTTCTGGGTTCCAGTATCTGTGAAATATTAACGGTAGAATGAGGCTTTGGGTCGCTGCTCAAAAAACAGTCCGGGGTATTGATATAGGCAAGTGTAATATAAGATAGGAGGTAAGACAATGCTAGTTTTTGAGTTCAAAACATATGGGAAATCCAGTCAGTTCGCGGCAGTAGATGAAGCAATTCGTACTGCCAAATTCATTCGCAATAGTTGTATACGCTATTGGATGGATAATCAAAAGGTTGGTCAGAACGATCTACAAAAATACTGCGCTGTACTGGCTAAAGAATTCCCATTTGCTTCAGAACTCAACTCAATGGCTAGACAAGCTAGCGCAGAGAGAGCATGGTCTTCTATCTCCCGATTCTACGATAACTGTAAACGGAAAGTTACGGGTAAAAAAGGGTTTCCACAATTTCAGAAAGATTGTCGTTCTGTTGAATACAAGACATCTGGTTGGCAACTTGCTTCGGACAGAAAATCCATAACTTTTAGTGACAAAAAAGGAATTGGAAGGTTAAAACTGAAAGGGACGCGGGATCTAAACTTCTATCAAATTAGCCAGATTAAACGGGTGAGATTGGTAAAAAGGGCGGATGGTATATACGTTCAGTTCTGTATTGATTTTAACCGAACGGAGAATACAAAACCAACCGGAAATACCATAGGTCTAGACGTTGGTTTAAAGGAATACTACACCGACTCTAACGGATTGATGGTTGGAAATCCTAAGTTCCTCCTCCGGAGTGAAAAAGTTCTTAAACGTTCAGGGCGACGTGTCTCTAGAAAGGCAAAAAATTCAAAAAATAGAGGCAAGGCTAGACAGATTCTAGGTAAGCGACACCTCAAAATAAGTAGGCAACGTAAAGACCACGCTGTAAAGTTAGCGCGGTGCGTAGTTCAGTCCAACGACTTGATAGCTTACGTAGGCGCTTCGCCGTGCCGAAGGCAGATTTGAGAATCAAAAACATGGTGAAGAATCACTGTCTGGCTAAGTCTATTAACGACGCATCTTGGTATCAATTTCGTGTCTGGCTTGAATACTTTGGCAAAGTATTTGAGAGGGTAACGGTGGCGGTAAGTCCGCAATATACCAGCCAAGAATGCTCCCTTTGCGGTGTAATTGTGAAGAAAACGCTATCTACTAGGACGCACGTCTGTAAGTGCGGTTGTGTAATGGATAGAGACGAAAACGCAGCTAGAATCATCCTGAGTCGAGGATTAGGTACGGTAGGGCATACCGGAACCTTTGCACTTGATGCAAGCAACGCTTTAGGAGATGAAGCCTCTACTCTTGTTGGAGAAATCCTGCTCGAGCAAGCTACATCGTAGATTAAAGAATCCCGCGGTACGGCCGGGGAGTGTCAATAATCCAATTCTAAGTGTAAGGAAGGCATCAGCCGCTGCAAGTTCTTGAGCGATTTTCCCTGCCATGGTATCTGTTTTGAGCCTTGTATGCTGATTTGAATATTTTTTAGCTGGCGCACTTTGATCACAAATTTTGATATAATGTTAATTCCTGAACTATTTAAAAATTCTAGTTTTCGCAAGTCTAGAGTAATCATATTAGGCGAGGAGTCCGTCACTTCGTTGAGCAGATCGACGATCGGCGCGTATTCTTCCATCTGGCTGATGCGAAACGAGCCGCAGCAGGTAACTGTTTGGGTAGCGCGATCGTACTCAATGCTGTAATCTTTGGTCTCAATATCCATACTTTTGTCACTTGTCGGTTATGAACGGTAAAGGGGCTTTGGCTGCGGGAGCGAGGATGGAGAGTCAGTCTATGTTAGATTTAAAAATTGAAGAATGAGAGATTTACCAAAAGATTGGGTCTAAAGCCCCGTCCTTATAGGACGGCTTTAATTGCGGGTGTAAAGATTCATAAATCAGTTTATTTATACTCACAATAGTTTATAAACATGATAAAATAGTTCCATGATTGTACTAGAGTTTAGGTTGAAAGGCAACCCACAGCAATACCGAGTCATCGACGAGATGATCCGCACAGCTCAGTTTGTCCGAAACAAAGCTCTTAGATATTGGATCGACAATCAGGGAGTCAAACTACTTGACCTCTACAAACAATGCGCCATCATGGCGAAAGAGTTTGAATGGGCAGGAAAACTTAACTCAATGGCGCGTCAAGCGATGGCCCAACGTGCCATTTTTGCTATTCAACGTTTCTTCTCTAATTGTAAAGCTAAGAAGCCAGGAAAAAAGGGATATCCGCAATTCAAAAAGCACACTCGTTCCGTAGAGTATAAGACATCAGGTTGGAAGCTTTCTACCGATAAAAGATGTCTGACTTTTACGGACGGTTTTGCTGCGGGAACATTCAGGTTGCTCGGTAGTCGAGACTTGCATTTCTACTCACCCAAGGAAATCAAACGAGTTAGGGTAATTCGTCGTGCCGATGGTTACTACACTCAGTTTTGTATAAATGTAGAGCGGACAGAATCAGTGATTCCGACTGGTAAAGCTATTGGGATAGATGTGGGATTAAACCATTTCTATACCGATAGTAGTGGGGAGACCATGACAAATCCTCGGCATCTTCGTAAAAGTGAAAAAGCTTTAAAGCGGTTGCAGAAACGAGTTTCACGGAAAAAGAAAGGTTCTGGTAATCGAAAGAAAGCAATCAATAAGCTAGGTAGAAAACACTTGAAAGTTAGTAGGCAGCGCAAAGACTTCGCCATTAAGACGGCGTTGTACGTGGTGAAATCTAGCGATTTCGTAGCTTACGAAGACCTTCAGGTGAGAAATATGGTGAAAAACCATAAACTTGCGTTGGGAATTAGCGATGCAGCGTGGTCACAGACTTGATCATTATTTGCAATACTTTGGAAAAGTGTATGGTAAAACAGTAGTTGCTGTAGCACCTGGGTACACTTCCCAAGATTGCTCAAGTTGTGGAAATCGTGTCCAGAAGTCGCTATCCGTCAGAACTCATATTTGCCTGTGTGGCACGGTGTTAGACCGCGACCATAATGCAGCTTTGAATATCCTAGCGAAGGGATTAAAGCAATCAGGAATTATTTTAAATACGGTGGGGCACACCGGAATTAACGCTTGGGGACAGACCGACCTCTACTCGTTGGTGGTGGCATCAACGAGCAAGTTGACTGATTGATCCAAGAATCCCCGTGCGTTCACGCCGGGGAGTGTCAATACTCCACAGATGAATCTGGGAGCAGAGGAACCTGATTCTAAAATTTGGGGCGACTGGCGACTCCTGTCGGGGAATTCTATCCGTGTTTGGGCGGGGGGCACGCTGGCACGATCCAAACTGGGCCGTTTGCCTTTGTTTGTGTAACTTGCACTGGATATACTGCCAACTGTATCATTGTCAGAGGGCAGTTAGGAGTGTTTTTGGGGATTGATCTGTTGCGAGGCAATTTGAAATAAATCATCCAACTGTAGACCAGCTCTAAACCCTGGTAGTCATCAATTATTCCCAATCTCAAATCTTCTATACTACTATGCAAAACTTGTATAAGTTGTCAATCGATTTTAGATTTTAGATAAATTCGGGGGAAGAGAGGATTTTCGATTTTCGATTTGGGATTGATTCCACGGATAAATCACGTGGCGGGTACCACAGGTCGAAATTCGCTTGTCAAGGTTGATGAGACCTGGTTTTGCTGAAGCTCTGCGATCGATCGCTTCTGTTTTTTCGATCGAGTTGCCATTGACAAAATCACCAAAATGTGAGAGATATTTCATATCTGGTACAGCAGTGAGTTGGAGAATATTTAATGGCAACTTCAGAAATTACAGAAAAGCTTTTGGCTGCTAAAAAAGCTAAGGGAATTAGTTTTGCCGAGTTGGAAAAAGTTTTGGGTCGCGACGAAGTTTGGATTGCGGCGGTTTTTTACCGTCAAGCTACCGCATCGTTGGATGAAGCCGAAAAAATTGTCTCGGCTTTGGGATTGGATGGCGAGACGGCTGCGGTGCTGTGCGAACCTCCGTTAAAAGGTTCTTTGGATGCAGCAGTTCCGGTTGACCCGTTGATTTATCGCTTCTATGAAATTATGCAGGTGTACGGGATGCCGCTCAAAGCAGTGATCCACGAAAAATTTGGTGACGGGATTATGAGCGCGATCGACTTTAGTTTGGATGTCGAGAAAGAAATAGACCCAAAAGGCGATCGAGTGAAAATAATTATGTCGGGAAAATTTTTGGAATACAAAAAATGGTAAGCCAGTTTGGTTTCGGCAGAAGGCTTGCTTTCGGGACTTATGTAGAAGGCCTTGCCTTCGTCAGAATTTTTTATTATTCCCAAGGACTAAGGTAATATAGGGGTATGAAGCGGTCGGACTATGCCAAGAAAGCAGGAGTTTCCTATAATACTGCTCGCAGATGGTGGAAATCTGGTCAGAGCGAGGGCGATCGGCAAGGAAAACCGAGAAGTGAATTTTAGAGTTGCAGTCGAGTTCAGCTAGCAAAGGAGAAGAAGAATGAGATTGGTAGAGCGTCACATTATTGATAAAAGTCACAGTTTCTCTAAGGAGTGCGACGATTTAGCATGGCGTTCCAAAAATCTCTACAACTATTGTAATTACTTAGTGAGGCAGTCTTTTGTTTTAGAGAATACTTATCTTGATAATTGCCAAATCTATCATGAAGTTAAATCTCATGAATCCTACAAGGCGCTTCCTGCCAAAGTCAGCAATCAAGTCCTGATTAGTCTGCATCGAAACTGGAAGTCATTTTTTGAGGCTATGAAGGAATGGAAACAAAATCCAGGCAAGTTTTTGGGCAAACCTAAATTGCCGAAGTACAAAGATAAGCTCAAAGGACGTTTCTGCGTTGTCTATGAGAAAGGAGCGATTAGCAAGCCTGCATTAGTCAAGGGATTAGTAAAGCTTTCCAAGACAAGCATTGAATTTCCCACTAAATGTCAAAATGTTCAACAGATTAGAATCATCCCGCAATCAGGTCAGTATGTCATCGAGGTAGTCTATGAAATAGCATCAAAGCTTAACCAGTTAAACTTCCAGCATATTGCAGCAATTGATATTGGAGTCAGTAACTTAGCGGCAGTAACTTCAAATCAGAAAGGGTTTAATCCTTTATTGATTAACGGCAAGCCACTCAAAGCACTCAACCAGCACTACAACAAGCAGAAAGCTAAGCTGCAATCTCTGCTCAAAGGTAAAGCTCAAACATCAAAGCGAATTCAGCAATTATCCGCTAAGAGAAACAATCAAGTTGATGGTTACTTGCATAAGGCTTCTCGCTTAATCATTAATTATCTGCTCCCGAATGAAATAGGAACGCTGGTTATCGGTAAGAATGATTTATGGAAGCAGGAGTCGAGTCTGGGAAGAAGAAACAATCAACAATTTGTTTCTATTCCTCATGCAAAGTTTGTGGAGATGCTGACTTACAAAGCTGAGTTAGTTGGAATTAAAGTAATTCTCACCGAAGAAAGCTACACTAGCAAATCAAGTTTCTTAGATAATGACCCAATCCCAACTTATGGAAAGAAGGACTCAGCACTCAAGTTCAGTGGACGTAGGATAAAGAGAGGACTCTACAAGTCAGCAGACGGAACAATAATCAATGCTGACGTAAATGGTTCTTATAACATACTCAGGAAAGTATTCCCAACAGCACTTGTGTATAGGGATAGTGGGTGTGCAGTTCGCCCGATTCGGATAACACCGAATGAATTTAAAAAAGCATGACAGGATATTTGTCCATGTTTTTGCTAACTGTTAACTTAGAAATAGAGTCCGCGAAGCTTGACTGGTTTTGGTGTCAGATCGGGAAACCTTTCTAGGGCTGAGCACTCGATCGAGCCCGCTGCAACTTCCCCAGTCAAAACAAACAACCGCAACCGTAAAGTAAGAGGCTAAATATGTCAAAATATGACTCCCATCTCAGATGCTCCTTTTGCGGTAAGTCGCAGGAGTACGTCCGCAAGTTAATAGCTGGGCCCGGCGTCTACATTTGCGATGAATGCGTGGAATTGTGCAATGAAATTTTAGAGGAGGAGTTCTTTGACTCTAGCAAAACAATTGGTCAACAGATTCCCCAGTCAGAGGTGCGAGAGTCTCAGGGACAAGGATCGAAACGCCAGAGTCGATCGAGCAAATCGAAAATTGTTCTAGCTCAAATTCCCAAACCCACAGAAATTAAACAGCATTTAGACAACCACGTCATCGGCCAGCACTCAGCCAAAAAAGTCCTTTCTGTAGCAGTTTACAACCATTACAAGCGCTTGAGCGTAGACCAAGCCAAAGACAGCGGCAAGTCTTCCCCCGACAGCGATGTCGAACTGCAAAAATCCAACATCATGCTAGTCGGGCCGACAGGTTGCGGCAAAACCTTGTTAGCGCAAAGTTTGGCACAAATGCTCGAAGTTCCCTTTGCGGTAGCTGACGCGACGACGCTGACAGAAGCTGGATATGTCGGCGACGATGTAGAAAATATTTTGCTGCGGCTGTTGCAAATGTCAGATTTTGATGTGGAATCTGCACAGCGCGGGATTATTTATATTGATGAAATTGACAAGATTGCTCGCAAAAGCGAAAACACTTCGATCACGCGGGATGTATCGGGAGAAGGAGTGCAGCAAGCGCTACTAAAAATGTTGGAAGGAACGGTGGTTAATGTGCCTCCGCAAGGCGGTCGCAAACATCCTTACCAAGATTTTATTCAAGTTGACACGAGCAAGATTCTATTTATTTGTGGCGGTGCTTTTGTCGGTTTAGAAAAAATAGTAGAACAGCGTTTGGGTAAAAAATCTTTGGGCTTTATTCAGCCAACAGAAAGCGACAGCAACTCGACTTTGCCGGCAAAGGATAAGCGGGCGGCTGATATTTTGCAGCAGGTACAGCCGGATGATTTGGTTAAGTTTGGTTTGATTCCTGAGTTTGTCGGGCGGATTCCGGTGGTGACGGTGATTTCGCCGCTGGATGAGGCGGCTTTGATGCAGATTTTGACTGAGCCCCGGAATGCGCTGGTGAAGCAGTATCAGAAGCTGTTGAAGATGGATAGCGTGGAGTTGGAATTTGAGCCGGATGCGCTGCGGGCGATCGCCCAGGAGGCCTACCGACGCAAAACCGGCGCGAGAGCTCTCCGCAGCATTTTGGAGGAGTTAATGCTCGATGTGATGTACGAATTGCCTTCCCGCAAGGATGTGGCTCAGTGTACGATTACGAAGGAAATGGTCGAGAAGCGATCGACTGCCGAGTTGCTGTGGCATCCCGCATGGCGGCAACAGCACGAAACAGCTTAATTTGTAGTATGTAAGGTGCGCACCCTACAAGCCGTAAGGTGCGCATTGCGTGTGAAAATTTTGGGAGCTGTCGATCGGGTTACAGTAAAATAAAATGAGTTCTAATGAATCAGGTGTCGATGAGTCAGTAACTAATCAGTCAGCATTAGCCAAACTACTCTGTGGAAATGTCGTTCCTGATGGAGGTGAAATTGATGAGGTGCTAAGTCATTTATCCGCGTCAATTGATAATGTTGTTAAAGAGCTAGTAAGACTAGAATCCCTCAGTGATAACCAAATTTCATTATTTGCCCCATTTTTAGGTAGAAGTATACTGGAATTGGGATGTACCGCACTGATTGCGAGGCTCGATCCTTTTAGAGTCCTCCTACTTAGGGAATATCAAAGGCACTCCCATTATCAAATAGATAAGCCTAATAAGTCGTCTATACATTGGCAAGGTGATGTTTTAGCCAAAAAGGTCAATAATCTTTGGGAGGATAAGTCACTGGAAAACCCTACTAGAGCTTTGCTTGGAGATTATTATAAGACACTAATATGGTCTGCTAACTTTGATAAGCTGTTGGATGCAATCAGAGATGTCAGCGGGGATGAATGGATAGTCAATCTTAGAACAAAATCTTTTGAAAGATTCTATAATGAAACTTTAAATGATTTTTCAAGTCTCTACTCTGAACTTTCAAAAGGAATACATCACGAACTGGTGATTCCTTTAAGTTCAGCCTTGGATCGAGACACAACTCAACAACTGATAGAGAAAACAGTTCGTAATATCGCTACCCTTGGGTTATTTGTTTCTGTAGTCAGTCATGCAGTGAATAAACTCGATATTCAAGTAGCGATCACCGCTTATAAAGAAATTCAAGAAATGGGAGTTTTCTAATGGTTAATGCTATTTCTGAAAATTCATCACTGATCTTAGCCGCAGAAGATTGTTCGCCTGAAGAGTTTGAGAAACTGCATTATTTCTCAAAACAAGAGCAGCGCTTTATTTCAAATTTGATTGCTCATGGCCCAGTGTTATTAAAAGGGGCGCGTGGTAGTGGAAAAAGTGCGCTTATGATAGAAGCATCAAGAAGAATGTATCCTGAAAATAATTTAAGCTCTACATTTGGCATATACATCAGTCTTCGTCATCTTGAATTACTCAGAAGTGACGGTAAGAAGTATGAAATAATGTTATGTCAGCTAATAATTGATGCCGTAAATAAGACAGTTATTAAAGCAGGTAATCTCTTTGACTTTGAAGCTTTGCCAAACATCACATCACTTCAGAGAGAATTATCTAGTTTATCGAGTGCATCTGGGAAAAGGATAGTTATTTTATTTGATGACGCGGCTCACATTGGTCGGGAAGCTCCGCTGCATGAATTTTTCGATATATTTCGGACTTTATCGAGCAGTACAATATCATGTAAAGCTGCTATTTACCCGGGAGTTACTAATTTTGGAACAAGGTTTGATGTATATAATGATGCTACGGTGATCGATGTTTCAAGGAATGATGAACTAAAAGACTATAATACTAACTTTGCCGAGATAATTAGAAAAAGGTTTTATCAGCAGCTTCCTGAAGAGTCTTTCTCTGGTCAATTTGGTTTAGAAAATGTTGCGGGGTTTATGGGACGGGCTGTACTTGGAAACATGAGGGGATTTATATTTGCATGGAATAGTCTGTCGGAAAACTGTGGAGAACACAAGATTAGTTTAGCCCATATAACCAAGACACTGATAGACCTTGCAAGTAATTACTATTGGCCCTTGATTGAAGAGCTTAAGCCCAAACTTGGCATATATGCACCAATGCTCGATCCTGCAAGGGAGATTGCAGAATCAATATTTCAGCAGGCTGGTGAGCAAAATAAGCAGAATGTACTTATTTTAAGAGAAATTGCACAACGTCTATCAAAGCCGTTAGAACTACTTGAATATACTGGATTTATTTCAATTCGAGATGTTTCACGGGCAATGAAATCCAGGGGACGAGGAACAAGATATAGCTTGAATCTATGCACATTGTTGGAAAAAACTACGGGAGCTCGGGTCACTAATGAAATTTATACTAGGTGGTTAAATGAGCAAAATGAGAGAAATGAACCCTTAGAATTACACAAAACAAGTAAATTGTTTAAAATTCAATTGCCTGAATTACCTGAGCATGGTGAAATGCTAATATTAAATGAAGATATTAGCAAATTAAAAAAATCTCACGCATATCCTTATGGACTCACAGAGCGCAAAATTGATATATTGAAAGCTGCTGGATACCTCACGGTGTCTGAATTGGTAGAAGCCAGCGACGAGTCTTTGTTAAATCTTAAAGAGATAGGTATGGAAAACTTAAAGCGAATCCGCAGTACCGTTGCTCAAGCAATCTGGATGTAACTAAAAGCTAATACCAGTTCCCCAAAAATAGGTAACGCGGCCGCCCAAACTGTTGTATCCGAGTTCGCGGGTTACTTGATAGCCCTGTGTGGAAAAGTCGGGAAAAGCTTTGTTCATAAGGTTTGTAGTGAGGACTTCAGTCCGCAGAAATATCAGAGGACTAAAGTCCTTACTACGAACGGGGTTAATTTATGTGGTTAGATATTAAAACTTGCTGTTACCAAGATAACTTTTTTGGGAAAGGGCGGCAAGTGTGATAGGATTTGAATTCGCGATCGGTTCTAGCGGGGAGCAGCCGCCAGAGGAAACGGGGAAAGTTCGGTGCAAGTCCGGCGCTGTCCCGCAACTGTAATGAGGTTTGTAGTAAGGACTTCAGTCCTTTACCTCTCAAGTCAGAATGCCCGCCGATATCTAACTCACTTTTGAACGCATCTGCGAGGTACGGATGATGAATGGAACTAAACGAAACACGGTTGTACGCACAAAACACTGTCTTTTGGTTTGCACTGCTTGCGCTAGTGTTTGGAAAGATGGCAAGCGCGAAGGTAAAAGTGGTGGCCAACAATTCATGGAAGATTTATCTAAACTCGCTAAAGATTGGGAGTTGTCTGATGAGTTTGAGATTCAAGAAGTTGAGTGCATGAGTGCTTGCAGTCACTCTTGTGCGGTCTCTTTTGCTGCTGCTGGAAAGTATACTTATCTGTTTGGTGATTTGCCTCCAAATGAACCGGAAAGTGTCGAGGCTGTACTCGAATGCGCGAGTCAATACTATGCTAAGCCGGATGGTTTGTTGCCTTGGTCTGAGCGTCCTCAAGCTCTGAAAAAAGGTGTGTTGGCTAAGATTCCACCACTGGGAAATTAGAGATAAGGAGCGAAAATTTGGCGTTGCTGAACTTGAGTATGAATTCACATTTTTTACCCTTGAGTAAAACATAGACTTTTTGGGTATAACTCAATTCATACTGTCAATCAGCAATGCGATTGTGTGCTTAGGTAAAGGTTCGTAGTGAGGACTTGAGTCCTCTGTTTTGATGAGGACTAAAGTCCTCACTACGAACCTGTCGTTGATGCTTGCATTCTCAACCAGCTAAATACTTGTTCGGCGGTGATATTCAAGGGAATGATTTCGGGTACGGGAACGACATCGCTACCTTCGCAGAATTGCGGTTGTTGATTGGGTAAAAATGCTAAAATCGATCGATCGCCTGGATCGACTAGCCATCCCAACTGACAGCCATGTTCGAGACAGTGAATAATTTTTTTAGTTACGCGGTTTGAGCTTTGTTCTGGCGATAGAATTTCGATCGCCCAATAGGGTGCAATTAGCACATCATCCAACGGTTCGCCGCTGTCATCAAATTGAATCTGTTCCCACAATAGTACCGCAACATCGGGAACAATAGATCGCCCGCCAAACGTACACCGCAACTCTGGAAAAGCGTAAGCTATCTTGGGAGTCTGCGTCACCTGATTAATTTCGTTGCAGCTTCTTAACTGTAATAGGCTGTGCTTTGTTTTAGGCATAGGTTTTTGGATGATTTCGCCCTCAATGTATTCGCTGGCTGGTTTAGTTTCTGGCAGTTTCAGAAATTCTTCAAGGGTAATGCGCTCAGTTGCGATCGTCATAAATAAATTCCTCCATGCTAGCGATCTTCAGTATAAGCGAAACAATATTTATCTGGGATACAACTGGTGTTAATTTGCCTAATTTTTGGGAACAATCTGCTGTTTAAATTCAAACACGTTAGGATTTTTGGGGTCATAAAAAGCCCGCAACCAATGCACGTTTGGAGAACCAAAAGTTTCAACTCTGGTAAAGTTTAGCAGTCTGGGGAGTTGAGTCTCATCGTCAAAACGAGGTAAAGGTTTGTCGATGCGGAAATAGTGAGTATCGCCATGCACGAATACGACTTGTCCGGGAAAATTGCGGGTTTCTGTTTCCAGAGTTGCGATAAAATCGTTGTAGCCGGTTATTCTTTTGTCGGTTCGATCGAGTTCAAAGCCCGGATTTGCTTGTGCAACTAATATGATTCCTTTGCTGTTGCTGCGTTTTGCTGAAGCAAAAGATTCTTTAATCCAGGCTAAATTAGCGAAATTGCGATCGGCATATTCTTTATCCTGTTCGGGAGTCCGGCCAAAATTGTTGTTGCTTCCCGGCATATTTATCGCCAAAAATGTTATCCCGTTATAAATCCAGCGGACATTTTCACGATATTTAGCAAACTGCGAATTTTCGCTTTGGCGGGTGAGAGTTAAGGTACGTTTCCCCAAACTTTGAGTGCCTTTGCTGAAGATTTCCCGCAGTTTAGCAAGTCTTTCTATGGGATTGTTGTAACTGGCGTTATTTGAACGGTGACAGTCAGTCCATTCGTTATCACCATAGGCGAGAATGAAGGGCATTTCAAATTTATTAAATAACTGCTGGCGGCTGACAAAAGTTGCATCATCGCAGACAGATCCACCGCTTTTGATATCGCCGTCGTGAATGACAAAGGCTGCGGGCGATCGATTGATATCTGCAATCAAATTCGGAAATTTTGCTTCTTGTTCTGCGCTGTAAGGCAAATCGCCAATTAAGGCAAATTCAAAAGGTCGATCGCTCGAACTCTGAGCGTAACTCAAAATACCAAAACCCGTAATTGAGAAGAAAACAATAAAGGCAATAATGAGATATTTTTTTGTCATTTATTTGGGTGTAACTAATCGAGTCATTATAAATTGCGTAATCCGAACAAAGAACCCGGGCTTTTTAAGGAAGATTGAGAGTTTTTAGCCAATATTTTTGTTGAAAAACTTAGTTTCCAGCCAACGGTGTGCAAGGCATAATGATGATATCATAGATGCCGATAAATCACTCTTAAAAGTTATGACTTTTCGTCGGTTGCTTTCGGTAATTGCCGTGTTTTCGATCGCAAGCTGCGACATCCAAACGCCAAAAACCAACACACAGCGTACAGAAAGCCGTAGCTTGCGGGGCGGGACGCCATCGCCAATTGCAACACCTGCACCGGCTAAACCCAAGTCTGAGATTAAAGAAGCGCAACTAATTGCTGTCGGCGATATCATGATGCACATTACTCAAACAATCTCGGGCTACGATGCAAAAAAGCAAACATACAATTTTGACAGCTTCTTCGCACCAGTTAAAAGTATCCTGTCAAAGGGCGATTGGGTAACGGGAAACCTGGAAACACCTTTAGCGGGCGAAGATGCGGGCGGATATACGGGATATCCGCTATTTAACGCACCAGTGCAATTACTGGATGCTGCGAAAAAAGCTGGATTTAATATCTTGACAACCGCGAATAATCATGCTTTGGATCGGGGAGAAATAGGGGTAATTAGGACGATCGCAAATTTGGGCGATCGCAAAATTGCATCAACAGGGACAGCCAAGTCTAAAGCAGCGGGCGATAGGACTTTAATCGTCACCAAAAACAATATTTCTCTAGCCATGCTAGCCTACAGCTACGGCACAAACGGCATCCCCATACCCAAAGGCAAAGATTACCTAGTTTCGCTAATCGACGAAAAACAGATAATCAAAGACATCGCCAAAGCCCGAAAAAAAGGAGCAGATGCGATCGCAATTTCCCTGCATTTTGGCGACGAATATCAGCGACAGCCAAACACCCAACAAAAACAATTAGTTGAAAACATTTTAAAAGCCGGTGCAGACATCATTCTCGGCAGTCATCCCCACGTCGTCCAGCCTTACAAAATATTTAAATTCAAAGGAAAGAATGGGAAAACCAGAAAGGCCGTAGCAATTTATTCAATGGGAAACTTCATCTCGGGGCAGACCAAAGATTATACAGACTTAGGCGTAATTGTGCAAATAAATATCCGCAAGAAATTTCCCGAAAAAACCACAGAAATTATCAGCATTAAAACAATTCCGACTTGGGTACACCGCTATACTTTGAACAATAAATCTAAGTATCGCATTTTGCCGTTAGAAACAACCGTCACTCAGAAAAAAGATGCGCTGCTAGCAACTTCGCAGTATCCAGTTTTAAAAGCATATCTACAAGAAATGAACAATCATCTTAACTCATTGAATAACAAAGATAAGACGGCGGTTGAAACCGCGCCTAGACAAACAAATTCCGCCTCCGCGGAATGAAGAAAATAACGCGACAATATTTCGTTGTTACCCGCAGATTCAGAAAAACCTGGTTTCTTGATTGCGGTAGCCGAGAAACCGGGTTTTTTTCGACAATATTTCGTTGTCACCCGCAAATTTATAAAAAACCCGGTTTCTTTAGTCGGAGTGCGTAAGTTGTGATTTTCACTTCAACTGCTGAATTAGCCAATCAATCGCCCCCGACACATCAGCAACCCGCTCAACATTAGGAATCGGAGTCCGCTGCACCATTACAACACGAATACCCAACTCCCTAGCGGCGATAATTTTTGGATATGTCGCTGCACCACCGCTGTTTTTGCTAACAATTGTATCAATCTGATATTCCAAGAGCAATTGCCGCTCGTCTCCCAATGAAAAAGGCCCCCTTGCTAATAATAATTCACCATGAGGAACAAGAGTATTTGGTGCCGGAGGATCGATCGCCCGCATCAAACACCAAACATCCTCCAAACCCGCAAACTCCGCCAATTCCTGCCTCCCAATGGTGAGAAACACCCGCCGAGAATGCCCTGACAAAGCCCTTGCAGCCTCCGAGTGGCTGGCGACTTCAATCCAGCGATCGCCCTCCACGGCCTCCCACGCAGGGCGCACCAGCATCAAATGAGGGACATGACACTCAGCCGCAGCCACCGCAGCATTGGCTGAAATCTGCGCTGCAAACGGATGAGTCGCATCAATTAAAAAGTCGATCGGGCTACAACGCAAAAACTCAGCCAGCCCAGCCGCCCCACCAAACCCCCCAATCCGCACCGTACCCGTTTTTGGGGTCAAAGGCTGTTTAGTCCGCCCTGCAAGCGAAGATATCACCTCGATATCAGCAATTTGAGCAGCTCTGGCAGCTACTTCAATAGCATCACCCGTTCCGCCCAAAATTAATAAGCGTTTTTTCATAAAATTACTTTTAACTGATAAGATTTAACCAACGACCGCAATTTAGGTTAATAATATATTTAAGCTGTTCTGTATTTAAATTGTTCTGTGTCAAAAACAAATCAAAGTCTTGTGGGATGGGCTTCTAGCCCGTCCCAAATACTCAATTTAAATACGCAACAGCTTAGTAAAGTTTCAACTGCCACCAAAGATGATTCGCTCACTTTTCACATTTTTTACAGTATTAATTGTAACCGGGTTAGTTTGGTTGGGAAATATCGCGCCCGCCGCCGCACAACTACAAGCAACAGAGCTCACCCCTCAGCAGCAGGAATTAGGAGAACTTGTTCAGAAAGCTTTTGAGGCTACAAACGAAGGCAAATTTCCCGCCGCAGAAACTTTGTGGACAGAAATTATTGACAAATTTCCCTCACAAGCCGCCGCTTGGAGTAACCGAGGCAATTCGAGAGTCAGCCAAAACAAACTACAATTAGCAATTGCTGACTACGAAAAGGCGATCGAACTAGCTCCGAATGCTCCCGATCCCTACCTAAATCGCGGCACAGCCTTAGAAGGTTTAGGACGCTGGGAAGAAGCGATCGCCGACTACAACCACGTGCTAGAATTAGACCCCAAAGATCCAGCCGCCTACAACAACCGAGGTAACGCCGAAGCAGGTTTAGGCAAATGGGAAATAGCAATTAAAGACTACAGCAAAGCCTTTGAATTAGCGCCCGAATACGCCTTTGCTCGTGCCAATCACGCCCTCGCACTTTATCAAAACGGGCAAACCAAAGAAGCAATTCGCAACATGAAAAACATTGTCCGCAGATATCCCCAATTTGCGGATATGAGAGCAGCCCTCAGCGCCTGTCTTTGGGAGGCTGGACAGCGCGGTGAAGCTGAGAGCAATTGGGTGGCCGCAGTCGGTCTCGATTCCCGCTACAAAGACCTCGATTGGGTGGCAAAAACCCGCCGCTGGCCGCCAGTTGTAGTTAGCGCTTTAGACAAATTCTTGAACTTGAAATAAGATTAGACGGCGGTTCATTAGACGGCGGTTGATTAGACGGCGGTTGAAACCGCGTCTACACAAACCAAACCCGCCGACGCGGGTTGAAGATTATACGGCGGTTGAAACCGCGTCTACATAAACCAAACCTGCCGACGCAGGTTGAAGATAAAACGGCGGTTGAAACCGCGTCTACACAAACCAAACCCGCCGACGCGGGTTGAAGATAAAACGGCGGTTGAAACCGCGTCTACACAAACCAAACCTGCCTCCGCAGGTTGAAGATAAAACGGTTAAAATTATGTTATTTTCTTGAGTCCGCGGAGGCGGACATCGTTTGTGTAGACGCGGTTTCAACCGCCGTCTGAGCGGACATCGTTGGTGTAGACGCGGTTTCAACCGCCCTCTTTCTTAAGTCTGCGGAGGCAGACATTGTTTGTGTAGACGCGGTTTCAACCGCCGTCTAATTCTCCAATGTACCGACGCGGTTTCAACCGCCGTATAATTCTCCAATTCGTGCAGCATTCAACTCCTCGATATTCCTAAAAATCGCCGCAGCACCAGCTTTTTTCAGCGCCGCAGCATAGGCTTCACAGCGAGCAGAATCATCCAAAACGTGAGGTGGCAAAATTCCTGCACCCAGCCAAATCCGATTCGGTTGCAATTCCCGCGCCTTCACCACGGTGTAAATATCGGCAACCGTATCTCCGGCGTAAATCACGGGCAAATTGCTTTCTAAACCGTGCCGATTTTCCAACTGTTCAATTGTCGAGAAAAGTCCAGTCGGATCTGGTTTTCCCGGTGCATCTTCCATCGCGACTAACACGGGGGAATTTAAGCCGAGTTTCCCTTCCAAAACATAAGCTGCTTCATCGTGCATCGCGCCACTAAAAAATCCCCAAGCAACGCCTCCAATTGTTAGATTTTCCAGGTAAGCTGGATTTAACAGCAGCGGTTCGTCACAAATGTAACCAGTCCAATTTTTATCGTCATTCCCGCGATAGCGACTTTGGAAAAAAGCGACTAATTCGTCATATTTGAAATCGAGTTGATTTCGCGATCGCCCAATTCCATCAAAATAACGGCAAACTAACTCCAAAGACGCTTCCCAGTCATTATTCCACACACCCTCAGACTTCAGAGAGTCGATATCGATCGAATTCGGGCGAAAAGCACCAGCCGTGAAATGTTCTACCGCATCTGCGATCGCCCTTCGATAGGAACCGGACACATCCCGCACCACACCATCAATGTCAAAAACTAAAATAAATCTGCTCATAACTTAATTATCCCTGTACCTGGGGCGAGTGAGTGGACAAATTTTATTGGTTTCGGGCCCCTAAGCAGCGGGAAACCCAGCCCTTCGACAAAACTTTTAATCGCCGATGAGCCATTATTGAACAGAATGTGCTACGCTTAGCGATTGTAGAAATTTTTAATAAGTTCGATCGGAACCCTGGAGGTTTGCTTGTCCAAGTTCATCTTAAAAGTTCTCTGGCTAGAAGAGAATGTTGCCCTCGCCGTTGACCAAGTTGTCGGTAAAGGAACTAGCCCGCTGACAGCTTATTTTTTCTGGCCGCGCAAGGATGCGTGGGAAGAACTCAAAAACGAACTCGAAGCCAAACACTGGATTGCTGACAACGATCGCGTCGAAGTCCTCAACCAAGCTACAGAAGTAATCAACTACTGGCAAGAAGAAGGCAGACGGCGCCCGATGACTGAAGCTCAGTCAAAGTTCCCTGAAGTGACTTTTACCGGCAGCAACTAAGCCTAGCTTTCAGTTGCTACCCAGATAAATTGCCTGTGATGGCTAACAGGAGAACGAGAGAGGGGGAGAAGGCGAGAGGATTTGCTTTTTCCACCTCGTCCTGAAAAATACACTTTAAATGCGCTACAGCCGATCGAGGTATTGCCCTTTTCAAGGGCGGTGAGGTATGTCAGGTAATGGGTAATGGGTAATGGGTAATTGGTAATGGGTAATTGGTAATTAGTAATCACTTGAGTGCACTAACTTAAGAAGCGCTATATTAACTCGAATTTTCAGACATAATCGGGTTCTGGGCCTGGTAGATTTGAGATGAGAGATTTAAGATTTATCCAAAACAAAGCTCAAAGTAGATAAGGGCAAAAACATCGTATCTACAAGATACTATTGTTTTTTACTAACAACTGACAACTAACAACTGACAACTGGCAACTGTCAACTGTCAACTGTCAACTGTCAACAGTCAACTGACTTCTTCCCGGAACTTATGGGCGCCGAAAGCACGATCGACCAAACCGAACAAATGCCGCTGGTAGTCAATCCCGACATTCTCCAGCAAGCCATCCTCTACAAAATTAACACTCGCGTCACCGCACGCGGAGAATTAGTTTTCCCCTGCGTACCGGGAATGGTAAACCACTATCTCAAGTCAATCGAAAAGCTATTTAGCACCCTCGACAGACCCCTCCCAGAAGACCGTAAAGAGGAACTCAGAAAGCTTTTAGCGACTAAATTAGAACAGGGCTACCGCACTTCAACAGCATCGATGATGATTCTGCAATACGAATCAGTGCAGCCGCCACAAACCGGTTTAGCTTGCAAAGTAATTGTCACTACTTCAACAGTAGGAGAACAATATAAAAGCTGGGTTGACACCAGAGAACCGCCTCTATTTGGTTCCCATCCCGATGCAAAATTGATGGCAACGGCTGCTAAATTGGGAAATCCCGATCGCATCCGCATCTTAGACGTGGGGGCCGGTACCGGGCGCAATACCTTACCGCTGGCGAGATTGGGCTATTCTGTAGATGCGATCGAGCTAACCCCAGCTTTTGCAGAACAATTGCAAACAGCCGCCACGGCCGAAAACCTTCCCGTCACAGTAACAGAAGGCGACGTGCTCGATCCCTTAATGCGGATGAAACCAGCCCGCTACCAACTTGCAGTTGCCGCCGAAGTCATCTCACATTTTCGAGACATCGATCAAGTACGGCTTTTCCTTGCCAAAATGTGCGATTTCCTCTGTCCCGGAGGCGTGTTGCTCTTCAGCACATTCTTAACCGTCGGCGACTACCAGCCAGACGCCCTCGTGCGACAAGTTGCACAACTTTCCTGGTCTACTTTATTCACGCCCCAAGAGCTCGCCGCCGCCATGGAAGGCTTACCCTTAGTCCAAATATCCGACGAATTGGTGTGGGAATACGAACGCCACCACCTGCCAAAAGAAGCCTGGCCGCCAACGCCTTGGTTCCCGAGTTGGGCCACAGGTAGAGATGTCTTCCCGATGGCAAATGGACGGCCGCCCATGGAATTGCGCTGGATTTTGTGCCGTCGCAGCTAATACTATTTTCGATCTGAGGTACGTTGTTGCGCTTCAGCGCTCTTTATAATCTTAGGAAAGAGCGCTTTCATTGCAACAACGTACCTTGATTTAATGGTATTTCTTCTGTAAAACCTAGATCCACCCGGAGCGCTGAAGCGCAACTACATACCTTCGGAGCGCTGAAGCGCAACTACGTACCAAAGAGAGCGCTGAAGCGCAACTACGTACCTTTTTTTATTGTGATTGTTCCGTCTTGGACTGATTTATAAGCTGCCCCAGCAATCAAAACCTTTGAGATAGGCTGATAGTTCCATCAAGTCTTTTTATTTTCACAGCATAAAGCCGACTTATTGTCAAATGTTACGGAGCCGACACACAAAAATTTACAAATATATATATTAAAATGTAAACATAGCGAAGTAAAATCGCCCGTGGGTGAGAAACCCGGTTGCTGATTAGATCCTATCTTGGCAAACCTGTGATTGCTTGCGATAAATTGGGTCGATCTGGCGTTGAAATTACGTAAAATTCGATACGCTATCTAAAATCGGTGCAACTATACTTAACAATGAATCAACAAAACCTATTCCTCCAGATAGACGACGCTTTAGGGGAAGAGGATTAAACCATAGATTAGCTCGCTAATTGGCGAAGCTCCTGAGACACAAATATGCTTTTAACACGTCCACTACAAGCGTTTGGAGCAATCTTCGGGCACAAACCTTTCACAAAAAGATCGATCGAGCAAAAAACCAGTAAAAATTATTTAGAGGGGAATAGTTATCCCGCTCCAAACCAACAACTAGACTGGTATATCATCCAACTGGAAACGCTGATGAGTAACGCAAAATCTAACTGCACCGATGGAGAGATTGCCGCTTGGCTGCGGGGATTGCTGACAATTGCTTGGGCTGACGGCAACTTTGACGAAAACGAGCAAAAAATGATTGCTAGCCTGACTCAGGATGAACTAAATCCGGTATCTTTTGAGACCGGTTTTGAACCGATTACCGCAGAGGAACTAGCTGCTGTATTCGGGACAGGTACCGCCAACGGGGAGAATTTTTTGAGAACAGCAGTCATGGTAGCCTTAGCAGACGGTACTTACTCTCTGAGCGAAGACGAGGTACTTTACAAGTTTTGCACAGCTTTGGGTCATAACGTGGAGGCGATCGAATCTCTGCGACACACGATCGAAGACAGCAACTCTCAGCCCCAAGGGCCAAGCAGCCAAACAGCCGTTGATTATGCAGCAACACCGCTTTCTGGGCGGCCTCAACCTCAGCAGAAAAATGTCCTGACACCCGTGAAAGACTGGCTTGACGGCTGGGAAGTTCACGATCCGAGAGTGGCACGTTTTGTCTGCAAAATGATTCCACCGCAGTGTCCGTTTGAGCGAGATGTCGTATTATTCGGCCGCAAAATCGTCCACATTCCACCGATGTGCAAGCTTAACCCGCTGTACGAACAATTGGTGGGGATGCGCTTTCGAGCTCTCTGCTATTTGGCAGATGATTGCAAGGAAGATGTATCGTCATATTGTTAGGGGAATTGGGCATTGGGCATTGGGAATGGGGAATGGGGAATTGGTAATTGGTAATTGGTCAATTTTGTGAGATTTTCGATTAATGACTGTATGCTATGAACCAATGACTCCTAATTAGTTGAGTAGGATGGTGAATTTCTGTTTTGTAAAAAGCATTTTTTCTTTGAGTGCTGTCCCTGCTCGCGTGATTATATAAGCACTAGAACGGGGACAGCACTACATACAAAAGTAAAACACATCCTACTCCCTACTCGGGAGTAGGATGTGTAATTCACACCAAAAGATAAACATTTTACTTGGATCTGGTATCATAACTAATGACTACTGACTAATGACTACTGACTACTGACTATTGACCAATAATTATTGATTAAATTATGCAATTTATCGATCGCGCAGATGTTCAAGTCGCAGCCGGCAAAGGCGGCGACGGTATGGTAGCTTTTCGCAGAGAAAAGTATATACCGGCGGGCGGGCCAAGCGGCGGCACCGGCGGGCGGGGCGGTTCTGTGTTTATGGTGGCGGTGGAAAGCCTGCAAACGCTGCTGGATTTCCAGTACAACCGGATTTTTAAAGGCGAAAACGGGAAGAAGGGCGCGCCGAAGAATATGACTGGTGCTTCAGGAGCCGATCGCACGATCGAGGTTCCCTGCGGTACAGTAGTTTACGATGCGGAAACTCAGGCAATTTTAGCAGATTTGGTGACGCCCGGACAGACTTTTTGTGTAGCCAAAGGTGGTAAAGGCGGTTTAGGAAATAAGTGTTTTCTGACAAATTCTAACCGCGCTCCAGATTATGCGCTACCGGGAAAAGAAGGAGAACACAAGTTTTTGCGCTTGGAATTGAAGCTGTTAGCTGAAGTTGGAATTATTGGTTTGCCGAATGCTGGCAAATCGACGCTAATTTCTGCTTTGTCGGCGGCGCGTCCGAAGATTGCAGATTATCCGTTTACAACTTTAATCCCGAATTTGGGCGTAGTCAAAAAACCAACCGGCGACGGTACTGTTTTTGCTGATATTCCAGGATTAATTGCCGGGGCTCACGAGGGCGCGGGTTTGGGTTATGAGTTTTTGCGGCACATTGAACGGACTCGGTTGTTGCTGCATTTGGTGGATATTACTGATGAAGATCCGATCGCCGATTACGTCACAATTCAAGAAGAATTGAAAGCTTACGGGCGAGGTTTGGCCGATCGGCCGCAGATTTTGGCTTTTAATAAGGTAGATGCGATCGATCTTGAGGATGAGGAAATTGGAAATGCGATCGCGCGATTGCAGGAAATCAGCGGTGCTCCGGTGTTGATGATTTCGGCTGTGAGTCGAGTTGGGTTGGATGAATTGATGCACCAAGTTTGGCTGAAACTCGATGAGATGAATGAGGTTGAAGCGGAGGCGCTGTTAGCAGTGGGAGTCTTGTAGCCCTTATTTCCTGACATAGGGATTGAAACCGTTATCTGTGAAGATTGACACAATCAAAAACAGCAAAAAAACCAAAATTCCCGATCGGAGATTTTGCATTATTTTTGGCAATTGATATCAGAAACCAGTTGATTAATCTTTGCATAATTCCCAGAAACCGGGTTTCTTCCGAAATCTCTCGCCACCAAACCTAAATTTTCTGAGAAACCCGGTTTCTTAATCTTTGCATAATTCCCAGAAACCGGGTTTCTTAACTAAATGAAGGCGATTATGGCTTGACAACAATAATTCCCTTACCTGGGCCAGAGAAAATTTCAACGTGAGCGACTCGCCCAGTCCCAGAATAAAATCTGACTTCGGCTTTCGCTTCAGAAGGCATTGATTTCCAACCACCATTAGAGGCAACTAGAATAGTTTTTAATCCATCATTCCAGTCAATTATAATTTGGTTGGGACTCTGCTTGATCGAACAGCCTATTGTTTGAGCCTGCGTTTGATTCTGTCCGTAAAAACTGCATTTAGAGCTATAATTTTCACCAGAATTTCTCGTCTGGGCTTGAGTATTGGTACTGAAAGCTATTGTCGAACCTAGTAGCAAATTAGCCACTAAAAATGTTTTATAAAATAAAGATAACTTAAGTTTCATAGTTGGGCGCTCCAGATACAAAAATGCGGTATTCGTTCAAAATTCAGACAGTGAAATTGAAACCAGGATAAAAATTCAACAAACCTTGTTAACTCTCAAATCTTCTTAATGTCCTCCCAACACCAGAATACAACCAACATTAGCCGATCGCACATTCCACTCAAACTCAACAATACAAACAATCGCAGCAACCATAATATCGGATAATTGGGAAGCAATTAACCTCCGCCACCAGCATGAGTATTGACCAACTAAACACAGACTACAGCATCGCCGGCCACCTCACCTTCGCCAGCGGAAACGGCGGTTTCCCGATGATTCACATCGACAACGGCCAAGCCAAAGCCTTGATATCTGTGTATTCCGGCCAAGTGCTCTCCTTCCAACCAGCCACCGAAACCGCAGATTTGATGTTCCTCAGCGACAAAGCCTACTACGCCGAAGGGAAAGCCATCAAAGGCGGTGTACCCATCTGTTGGCCTTGGTTTGGCCCAGATCCCGAAGGCTTGGGCCGCCCAGCCCACGGGTTTGTCCGCAATCGCCTCTGGAATGTCGTCAACACCGGTACAACTCCTGACGGCGCCACCCAAGTCACCCTAGGCCTCAAGGATACCGAGGAAACTAGAGCAATTTGGCCCCAAGCTTTTGAACTGGCGATCGCAATTACGATCGGCACCACTCTCACAGTAGAATTAATCACCCGCAATCTCGGCGACAAAGCATTTCCCCTCACCCAAGCCTTCCACACCTATTTCCTAGTCGGAGACATCAACCGCGTGCAGGTGTTGGGTTTAGAAAACAGCCAATATCTTGATAAAGTTGACGGTGGAGTCGAAAAAACTCAAGTAGGTGCAGTCGTAGCTGTCGGTGAGGTCGATCGAATTTATCTCGATGTCACCAACGAATTCGTCATAGACGATACCGCCCTCAATCGTCGGATTCGGATTAAATCATCTGGCAGTAAATCCGCCGTTGTGTGGAATCCCTGGGTGACAATTTCTAAAAACATGGCCGACCTTGATGATAGCGATTATCAGCGCTTAATCTGCGTAGAAACGACCAATGCGGCGACGGATATTGTCGAAGTCCCCGCGAAAGGCGAGTTCCGCTTAGCGGCAGTTTACAGCGTTGAGCATGATTAAGGATTGAGAGCTTAATCTCAGCGGTGATGGGGCTAAAATTCCCAGAGTTGGATTGAAAAACTCTGTCACCGTAATGCCTAAGTCTTACCCTCAGAGATATTGCTATAATGAGATATCAAGATAAGTTATGGAAAAATCAACAGCTAATATCGTTTAAGCTTGGATCGGAATGATTTAACCGCAGAGAGCGCAGAGAACACAGAGTCAGAAAAGAGAGAGATGAATAATTCTAATACCAATGAATTTGATATAATATCCGAATATACTGAGTGGCAAAGTACCGAGTGGCAAGACTATTCATTAACGCAACTTTTCTACGAAGATGATGAAATTGAATATTCCTTGGAAGATGCTCAAGAAATCTATCAAATTAATCAATTTAAATCTACATAATGGATACAAATAAAAGACCATTCTTTGTCGTAAAATAAACCTCAAAGAACAAAAAAGTGATTTTTCTTATTGGCAAACTCAATCTTATCAAGCCAGACTTAAGGCATTAGAAGAAATTCGTCATAGTTATCACCAATGGAAATACAAAAATACTGAATCAAGACTTCAAAGAGTTTATACAATTTCTCAACGATAATCATTAATTACTATGGCAAAAGACATATTTCATAACACCGTCAAAATCGCTCTTCAAAAAGAAGGTTGGCAAATCACCCACGATCCTTATCAACTGCGCTATGGTATAGCTGATATCTACATTGACTTAGCTGCCGAATCAGCGATCGCAGCCGAAAAAGAAGGCAGTCAAATCGCAGTAGAAGTAAAAAGCTTTATTAGTGGCTCTAATATTTCAGCATTTCACACGGCTCTTGGTCAATTTCTAAACTACCGAATTGCCATAGAAGTTTCTGATGAACCAGGGCGTATTTTGTATCTAGCAGTACCTAGAGATGCTTATCAAACCTTTTTACGTTTTGAACCAGCAAAAACAGTCATTCAGCGATATCAGGTTCGGTTAATTGTTTATAATCCAAATAGTGAGGCTATTGAACAATGGATAGAATAAATGAGTATCGCCAAATTGTTTGTCAATTTCTCGAAGACTTCGCCAAAGACGACACCCAAGCTCAGTTAATTTTTGACCATTCACGCGATCGCTATTTGGTGATACATCATAGTTGGCGCGATGAATATCGCATATATGGTTGCGCCATGCACTTAGATATCATCGAGGGCCAAGTTTGGATTCAGCAAAATAGCACCGAAATCTTCATCGATCAAGAGCTAATTCAGCGTGGTGTCTGTAACAAAGATATCATTTTGGGATTTCGCTCACCCACAATCCGCAAACATCTTGCCGCTATCCTAGACAGTCAAGAAAGTGATACAGTTTGACAAGGCTTTTAACAATGGGCAATTGATAATTGGATCGAAACCGGGTTTAACTCCCTCACCTATAATATGGATTGTTTGAGGGTAGGGTTTGAATCTCCATCCAAAAAATTCACTGTCAACTGTCAACTGTCAACTGTCAACTGCTATACTTACCATCAATGATTATGCAAAACTATAACTGGACAAAACTGCAAAATGGCTCAGATATTCGCGGTATCGCCCTCGAAGGGGTTCCCGATGAAAAAGTTAACCTCACTCCCGAAATTGCGACAATTTTAGGTCAATCCTTTGTCAGTTGGTTGGTGCGAAAAGTCCATAAACCTGCGGAAAAGTTGATAATTGCGATCGGGCGTGACAGTCGCCTATCCGGGCCAACTTTAATGCAAGCAGTCATGGATGGTATCGCCTCAGTTGGTTGTACAGTATATGATTTTGAAATGGCATCAACTCCCGCCATGTTTATGAGTACAATCACTCCAGGTTTTGAGTGCGACGGCGCGATTATGCTGACTGCTAGCCATTTACCTTTTAATCGCAACGGCTTAAAGTTTTTCACCGCTAAGGGTGGATTACAAAAAAAAGATATTACCGATATCTTAACATTTGCCGAAACCAATGAGTTTAAAAAAGCTGCCGTTTTCGGTACTATTACCAAGCATGATTTTATCTCAGTTTATGGCAACCAATTTGTCGAAAAGATTAGGGAATCAGTCAATCATCCCGATAATTTTGAGCAGCCGCTGACAGGCTTGAAAATTGTTGTGGATGCGGGGAATGGTGCGGGCGGATTTTATGTGGATAAAGTCTTAAAGCCTTTAGGTGCAGACACTACCGGCAGTCAATTTTTAGAACCGGATGGTACATTCCCAAATCACGTGCCGAATCCCGAAGATAAACAGGCAATGCAGTCAATTTGTCAAGCGGTAATTGCCAATCAAGCTGATTTTGGGATTATTTTTGATACGGATGTCGATCGCAGTGCGGCTGTGGATCAATTTGGCAAGGAACTGAATCGCAATCGGTTAATCGCGTTGATTTCGGCGATCGTCCTACAAGAGCACCCAGGCTCTACCGTCGTTACGGATTCTATCACATCCGATGGTTTAACGCAATTCATCGAACAGGATTTAAAAGGAATTCACCATCGCTTTAAACGCGGTTACAAAAATGTGATTGACGAGTCGATTCGCCTCAATGCAGCGGGACAGGAATCGTGGCTGGCGATTGAAACTTCTGGACATGGCGCTTTGAAGGAAAATTACTTTCTGGATGATGGCGCTTACTTGGTGAGCAAATTATTGATTGAGTTGGCTAAATCCAAATTAGCTAATCAATCTTTGCCGGATTTAATTGCGAATTTACAAGAACCTGAAGAAAGTGCAGAGTTTCGGATTAAAATTGGTGTGGATGATTTCAAAGCTCAGGGAAATTTGGTAATTGAGAAACTGCAAGAATTTGTCTCAACCCAAGCCGACTGGGGAATTGTACCCAATAATTACGAAGGTTTGCGAGTTTCCTGCACGTCAGCTAGCGAATCGGGCTGGTTTCTGCTACGCTTGTCACTGCACGATCCGGTGATGCCTTTGAATGTTGAGTCGAATGTTAAGGGTGGTGTTGCTCAAATAGTCGATCGCCTTTTAGCTTTTTTCCAAACAACAGAATCTCTTGATTTGTCGGCACTATCGAGTAGATAAAGAAGACGGCGGTTGAAACCGCCAGAAAGATAAAGAAGACGGCGGTTGAAACCGCCAGAAAGATAAAGAAGACGGCGGTTGAAACCGCGTCTACACAAGCAAAGTCCGCCTCCGCGGACTGAAGAAAATAACTGAAGAAAATAACGCAATTTTCACCGTCAATTCTTCAACCTGCGGAGGCACGTGCAAGTTTGTATAGACGCGGTTTCAACCGCCGAGTTTTCTATTAATAAACCAAACCCAAGGAGGGATTTTATCATGTGGCTTTTAATCATTAAATGTTCTGCGGAAAGCTGGACTCTCAATTCCAAAGCTTTCAAAGTCATTGCTGACAAATATCCGGCTACGCCTCTTTCTTCCAAAAAGATGAAAGGCGACGGTGAACGCATCATGGAATATAAACTGGAAAATGTCAATGATGTAGAGGATTTTATGGAAGAATGCTTGACTTTAGAGGGTTTTACCGCCACTTTTGAATCTCTGTAAATCTCAAATCAAAAAGGTACGTAGTTGCGCTTCAGCGCTCTTTCATAGATTAGGATGAAAGAGCGCTAAAGCGCAACAACATACCTCAAATCAAAAAGGTACGTAGTTGCGCTTCAGCGCTCTTTCTTATATTAGGATAAAAGAGCGCTAAAGCGCAACAACATACCTCAAATCAAAAAGGTACGTTGTTGCGCTTCAGCGCTCTTTCTTATATTAGGATGAAAGAGCGCTAAAGCGCAACAACATACCTCAAATCAAAAAGGTACGTAGTTGCGCTTCAGCGCTCTTTCTTATATTAGGATGAAAGAGCGCTAAAGCGCAACTACATACCTAGAAGAGTCCTGGTGTTTCTAAAATCGGCTTGAGCTACGAATGCGTCCGTTGTAATTAACTGTGATTCTGCCATGTTGGGAAACAGTCACAACTGTCTCTACCGTATAGACAGACGAACCGGGTTTGTAACCTTGAAAAGTAAATGTCCAAGTACCATCACCATTGTCAACAAAAGGCGATTCGGCTGATGCGCCGTGCATTGATGCTTCGGCTCGATATTCGCCCAAACCGCCGTTAGTATTCTCTGCTGCTTGACGGGCTAGGTTTTTCGCTCGATTCAGTTCAATGTTATTGGAAATAACTGTAATATCCGTGAATTCACTTTGAGAAGAGCGAAGGGGATTGCTGAAGGCGGGGGAGACTCCCACGGCTAAGGTTGAGAGTGCTAGCAAACAAGCAAGTCGGGTGGTTAGTTTCATAATACAAACTCATTTATAGTTTGTAAACTCTACGGGACTTGCGCTAACTGGCCCGGAATAGAGAAGACGGCGAATTCCATTCGCCCGATTTTCTTCAACCCGCGGAGGCGGGTTTTGTTTGTGTAGACGCGAATGACCTTCGCCCGGTTTTCCTTAAACATATTTTAGGGTGAATCAATTAATTTTTAATTTTCACTTTGGACTCGGCGGGTGTTTCCCCGTCGTTTAAATAGCGGTAACTCATCTTAGAAATATCCCGAATCAATGTTTGAGCTGGCTTCTCGGTTTCCGGCGGATGCTTCACCATCACCGCTACTAAATAACGCTTGCCGTTTGGCAAATCTACCATCCCCGCATCGGCTAGCATTGTATTAATGTTGCCGGTTTTGTGAGCAATCACTGCTCCTTCGCCCAAGCCTCTCGGTAGCAAAGAATCGTTTTTAGTTTGCCGCATGATTTGCAAAATACGATCGCGCGATTTGACAGAAACCAAATTTCCGCGATCGACTTGAGCTATAATATTTATCAAATCCTTCGGGCTGCTAGTATTCGTTCCCTCCAAATCTGGCAACTTATTGTGCAGCACCGTCGCCCTCAATCCCCAGTTGGCAAATTGCTGATTTAAAACCTCCGCACCTCCCAGCAACTCAACCATCATATTTGTCGCGGTATTGTCGCTGACAACAATCATCTTTTTCGCAACTTCCAAAGCCGAATATTTTTCACCCGGTGCGTCGTCTTGCATATCCCCAGAACCGCCGACAATGTGTTCCGGTTTCAGCGTCAGCACTTGATCTAACTGGATTTTGCCTTCATCTACTGCTTGGAAAAAAGCTACTAAAATTGGCACTTTTATCGTGCTCGCTGAAGCAAAAGGAGCATCGCCGTTAAAATTTACATAGCTTCCTGTATCTAAATCAACTAGAAATATTCCCGCTGTCAAAGTGGCATTTTCCGTTGCTATCACCTGAACTTCTGTTTTCAAAGCTGCTATTTCTTGATTCAATTGCAATGCTTCTGGGGTGGCTGGTGCAGCAACTGCGCTATCGGCTGGGTTTTTCTGGCCTGCGGGGGTTTCCTGTGTCGCTACGCCCGATCGACTCACAGCATTCACCACTGACAGCAGCGTACCGCAAATCACCGCCATCCCAACTCCCAAAATCAGCAACCGAGTAGCATATACCAACGGCGGCACGTTCCCAGTTGCAGAGCGTTTGCCCGGTCTCTGATTCGCTTGCGGGCGCGGTTTCGGCACGGGGGCTTTTTTGACCTTGGGGGCTGTTACCGGGTCTGGAATGCTCTCTGGTGGTGCGCTGGCTCGACTTTTACGGGCTGGGGGAGGAGTTGTCGTTTCGGGTTCGCTGATGGGATTGCTGGCCCGAGTGCTGACAGGGGAATTTGGTTCGGGAAAAGCGAACATATCGACAGCAGCGAGGCCTTTTTTGCGAGGTTGGCGACTTTTCGCCTCCCCAATTTTGGTGGTTTTGGTGGTTCTGGGTTTTCTGGGATTAATTGCTGATTGGGGATTGGACAAAAAGTCCTGCGCGCTCAATTCTTCGGAGGTAGGTGCGGGAGAATTGGCTCTACTTCTCTTGCTGCGGCTTGGTTGTGGTGAGAAAGTCGCAGTTTCTGATGGGGGAATTTCGGAATTGCTGTTTGGCTGTTGGGGAGGGCGACGGCGGCCTGATTTGCCAGACTCGCTTGCTGTGCCGGATTGAGGCGGCTGCGGGCCGGAGTTGGCAGAGGCTATCGAGGACATCACTGATAATATCGATCGTTTGGGAAACCGCTCTGCCACGTCTTACTCCTTCTGCACTGTAAATTTCAAGTTTAAGATTTTTTAGCTTAACAGCCAATCGATTTTAGATTTTAGATTTTAGATTTTAGATTTTAGATTTACTCCACACGCACCCCTGCACCCAATTGTCACCCAAGAAACCGGGTTTCTTGACTAAAAACCTACGCTTTAAGGTAATTTCCCGGCAAGAAACCCGGTTTCTAATACCACGACACCTAGCTATCCGTTGGATTTTCCGGCAACGCCCCATCCAGAGTATCAGAAACTGGCGATCGCGGATAACTTTTCAATCCCCATTCTGTTTGACGAATCGCGCCCCGCAGCATGGCGACTTCATCCACTGTCGGATAAGCCCTGTTGTACAAACGCCGAAATTTTTCCATCCGACTTGCTGCTGTGTGCGGCTGCAAATATCCAATTTTCAGCAGCAGCCCTTCTAGTTGCTGGTAGTATCCCTCCAACTGTTCCAACGGAGCACTGTTGGGGAGAGGGGGAGAGGGGGGGATTGGGAGAGGGGGGGATTGGGAGAGGGGGAGAGGGGGGGATTGGGAAAATATTCCCTCTTCCTGATTCCTTGTATCCGTTACATCCGTTACAGAATCTGTTGCCGAACTTCCCTCTTCCTTCTTCCCTCTTCCTTCTTCCTTCTTCCTTCGGAAATCTTCTTCCCGATACAATTCATAGCAGCAAATAGCTACAGCTTGAGCGAGATTTAAGGAAGTGTAAGCATTGCTGCTGGGAATCCGAATCAAGCGCTGGGCGCGGTTTAATTCGGCGTTAGTCAATCCACAATCTTCTCGACCAAAAATTAGGGCGCTGGGGGCTTCTAATAACCAAGGTAAAGCATCTGCGGGTGCTTCTAGTGGCATTGGGTGCGATCGACCATCATCTCCTGTCGTTGCGATCGCCCTGACACATCCTACCAAAGCAGCCGGCAAACTCTCAACTACTATCGCCGTTTCTAGTATGTCGGCGGCGCGCACAGCCATCAACCGGGCTTCTTCCCCTAAATAATCGCACTGGGGATTCACCAAAATTAATTGGTGCAAACCCATATTTTTCATCACGCGGGCTACAGAACCCACATTTAAGGGCCCTGCGGGTTCGACTAAGACGATTCGGATGTTGGCATGGGGCATTGGTAATTGGTAATTGGTAATTGGTAATTGGTAATTGGTAATTGGTAATTGGTAATTGGTAATTGGTAATTGGGCATTGGCTATTAGAAAAATCACTAACAAGTAACAAGTAACCAGTAACCAGTAACCATTCCCGATTCCCGATTCCCGATTCCCGATTCCCGATTCCCGATTCCCGATTCCCCATTCCCTCAAATAATTAAGAAAGACTATAGTTAATTTACCTACTGTCAAAATTAGCATGGCAAAGCAACGATTGAAGTCCGATTTACCGACTAAAATGTGTCCGGTGTGCGATCGACCTTTTACTTGGCGCAAAAAATGGGCCGACTGCTGGGATGAGGTGAAATACTGCTCGGATCGCTGTCGCCGCCGCCGTAATAGCACAGAAAATTAAGAATGTCTTGCCATTTGCCAAACTGAGGCTAAGATTGCAAAGGAAAAATTTCACGGTTAGAAGTATGGCATCGCAACAGGTGCAACCAAAGCTAGTTATTCACGGCGGTGCCGGTAGTTGTCTGCAAAGCAAGGGCGGAATTGAAGCGGTGCGGAAGTCGCTTTACGATGTTTTGGAGGCAGTGTATCCGCTGCTGAAAAATGGCGCAAGTGCCGTAGATGCAGTAGTGCAGGGCTGTCGGTTGTTGGAAGATGACCCGCGATTTAATGCGGGTACGGGTTCTGTGGTACAGTCGGACGGGCAAATTCGGATGAGTGCTTCGCTGATGGACGGTTTGGCGCAGCGTTTCAGCGGCACAATTAATGTGGCTCGGGTTCAAAATCCGATCGAACTTGCTCAATTTTTGCAGACTTCGGACGATCGCGTATTATCTGATTACGGTGCGGCGGAATTGCTGCGAGAACTTCACTTACCGATTTACGATCCGATGACGGATTTGCGGTTGCACGAGTGGATGCAGGAACGCCAAGGCAATTTTAACAGAGCAATGGCTAATGTGGTCGCGGAACCTGCGGGTGTTGGCACGATCGGCGTTGTAGCTTTGGATACTCAGGGACGCTTGGCTGCTGGAACATCAACTGGCGGCAAGGGTTTTGAGCGCATCGGGCGGGTTAGCGACTCCGCAATGCCTGCGGGAAATTACGCGACTGGCAATGCGGCGGTTAGCTGTACTGGTATCGGCGAGCACATCATGGATGAGTGTTTGGCGGCGCGAATTGTGATTCGGGTAACGGATGGTTTGAGTTTGAAAGCTGCTTTTGAGCGTTCTTTTGCGGAAGCTGACGATCGCAAACGGGATTTTGGTGCGATCGGGATTGATGCTAATGGTGCGATCGCGATCGGCAAAACTAGCGAGATCATTCTCGGTGCTTTTCACAACGGTACAGAAATGGGCGATACTTTGGAAACAAAGAAGGGAACGTTAGTTTTTGTTGCTTAAATTTGCATAGAAGCGGTGGTTTAGATTCCCGACTTCGCAGGAGTTGTCGGGAATCTCGATCGGCGTTAGTTTAATATCATATCCGGTAGCCTCGTTCCGATTCGGACTTGATATTAAAACGAACGGTAGCTATCCCGTAACGAGCCAAAAACTTCACCCCAAAGTCAGGATTCCCGCCGCCAAATCTACCACTAACCGTTTAGTTTTCAGCCATTCCATCCCGATGATAATTTCTGGTATCTCATCTCCTGCTACCACAGGAATATTAAATTCTTGACCGTCAATTTGCACAGTGCCGATATAAATATTAAAAGTACCTTCTCCTCGTGCAGTCTTCATGGGGTATTCATCATCTACAAGCAGCCAATTAAAATCTAAATCTTGGCTGTTTATCGCCAACCAACCGCTGAATCCCGTATCTAGAAGCGCATCCGCAAATATGACTTCCCCATCAGCCGCTACCAAACTTATTTCAAAAAATAGTTGATTTGTCTCTTCATCAAACTTTCCTTGAATCATAAAATACTGCCACAAACTCCGGTCTCATTCAAGCGCCGAACAACCATTAGTTTTTGGGGAGAATTTGTTAACAGCTTCCCAAAAGCGACGAGTTGATCTTTCTCAACAAAATATTCGCCACTATCAGGATCGATAACAACGTACCAATTGTAGTGAGTCGCCATGAGTTCGTCGCGGACTCGTTCAAAAATCGGGCGACAGCGCTGCCACCGCACTTGGCTTTCAGCTTTTTGTTTTGCTTTCTCTTCGGGAGAAATCGGAGTTTTTTTGTATTTGTCAGAGATGTGGCGGGGTTTCCATCCGGCAGGTGCTGTTATCATAGTTTTTGTATTAGCTCTGAATCTAGTTTAGCAAAGATCGCCGACTCATTCCGGCTCCAGACTCAGAAATTAAGCGAATTTTTTCCTGCAATCTGGCAAAAACTACTGGGAGCATCTCAGTTTTGCAAGAAGCATTTTTTCTTCACAGTGCTGTCCCCGCACAGCAAAGCGTATAAAAGCACGCGAGCGGGGACAGCACTGTAAATGCAAAACTGAGATGCTCCCAAACTACTTCACCGTCACTTTTCCTTGAGCAATTTGCTCAGTACCGCTAGCAATTTTTTGTCTGAGTGCTGCCAGACGCTGCTGTTTCAATGCGCGATTTCTTTCTTCTAGCAGTGGTAATGCTTCGCTAATTAGTTCTTGAACGCTGTCATAGTTGCCAGCTTGTAATTGCGATCGCACGTAATTTTCTTGTTCGGGTTTTAGGGTAACGTTCATTGTCTGGGCCCCTCTAAAAAACCTTAAATCAATTATACTATAATAATTTAATCATCACCATTCACCTCAACGATCTTAAATTCGCAACTGCCAAACTTTAACTGTACCATTATCGCTACCGCTAACCAGAGTGTCGCCCAACTGCCCGATCGCCACCGCCGACACCGGGCCCGAATGTCCTTCCAAAGCGTGCAGCAATTGGCCGCGCAAATTCCAAAGCCTAACAGTACCGTCAAAACAGCCCACAGCAAAATATTTCCCGTCGGGGCTAATGGCGGCGGCGGAAGTGATGCGAATTCCGGTTTGCACCGAATGCAATAATTCGCCTGTTTCCAAATTCCACAGGGCGATCGTTTTGTTGGAATGACAGACTAGAATTTGGCTGTCTGGAGTAATTGCTACATAATTTTCGCTACCAAATGTTCGCCGCACTTCTCCCCCCGGTAATTCCCACAAAGTGACGGTAGCGCGACAGAAACCGCTGGTTGCATTCAGCCCGCTGGCTATTAACATTTTGCCGTTGGGACTCAGGGCGATCGCACTTATGTCATCTCCTTGATAGCCTTTCAAAACTTGCAGCAGTTGGCCGCTGTTGAGGTGTTGCAGCTTGACAGTGCCACAGGTGGTGCCGATCGCCAAAATTTGCCAGTCGGGACTCACAGCGACAGATTCGTGGCGGTGTACGTCTGCTAAACGCTTCATCTGTTCTCCATTTTGCAGGTTCCACAGTTTGACTGTACCCGCGCGCGATCGCGTCAGCAGCGTTTTGCTAGCGGGGCTGAAAGCAACTAGCAACACGGCGGTTGAATGTCCGCAAATAGTCCGCAGCAGTTCCCCGCTGTGCAAACTCCAAACTTTCACTGTACTGTCGTGAGATCCCGTTGCTAGTAATTGTCCGTCGGGACTGATCGCAGCCGAGAGAATGCTGTCTGAATGGTGGAGAGTGGCTTTTAAGACTGCGCCGGATGAGGTTTTTGGTTGTTTTTTATACCCGGCTATTACCAGCCAGTCGATCGCATCCCTCCAATTTTTGAGCGCATTTCGGGGTCGATTTGTCAATATTTCTATGTATCGGTACAAGGTTTTGGATAAGTCAACCTCTACACCCTTGATTTGTTTGTTAAGAAGTACCGCCATCTCGGCGGGGCTGTAACCGCACAGCAAGCCGCACAAGTGCCTTTTTTCCACGGGTGTCAGCCCTCTTCGGGTGTGGGGGGCGAATTCTAGTTTGGCATTGGCTAAGTCGCTGTAGAGCTTTTCGATGTCCCAGTCGTAAATTGCCCGTACAAACGGTTCTTCGGGTCGATCGAGGTTTGAGGGTGTCATTTGTGGCAGTCGCGATCGAGTTCCTAGTCAAATTCCTAACCAAAATCCTAACATTCGCTGTGCGCGATCGGACTGGATTCACCACTAATCTATTTTTAACACAGCAAACAGCCAAAAGAGTTTCGGGTTGAAAATGCGTTTCAATCCTTACCTTTACAGTTTGCAAAACAACTATACATCAAGCGGAGAAATAGAAAATGTCTGGAATTGCGATCGGCTTATTTTTTGCTCTAGGTTTAGTTTTAAGTGTTGTTGGTAATATCTGGGGATTAACTCAAGCTTTTCGAGAAGAATATCTTTGGGGAGTGCTTTACTTGCTGGTTCCATTTGCTGGATTATTTTTTTATATAAAGAATTGGAGCAATCCAAAAATCAGAAAGACATTTTTCATGCAGCTTGTTGTAGTGCCAATGTATTTATTTGCAGGCTTCCAGTTCGTTTCAAATCTTGCAAGTTCTGTTGGGCCGATGCTTGGTATGTTCATGCCTGGAGCTAGCGAACAATCACCCTCTCCTTTTCCTTCTGATTTCAACGCTGGTGCATCACCAAGTCAAGAGCAATCTCCTGCTTCTGAGCCTAGTTTTGGTACTGTTGGCGGTCAACAATATGACTTCAATCAATCGATGCAGCTTGGGAAATTAGCCTATGCAAAGGGAGATTATCAAACAGCTTTAATCAATTTTAACAGAGCTGCACAAGCGAATCCCGGCGATGCTGAGGCCCTCAAGGGTGTTGAAGATACCAAAAAGGCGATCGCCCAATCAAATAGCAAATAATCCACATCAACATTCACTTAACATTAACTCAACACAAAATCATGAAACATACATCAGACAAACTAGAATTCGTAGAAATGTTCGCATTTTGGATGCAGCTATTTGTTGGGGGAAGTTTTTTATTAGTAGGCGTATTTGGAGGTTTGTCTTCTGGCAGTTTTTTCCTTTATTTATTTGCTGTCGTTGGTTTGCTATTGGTGATATTTGTCGAGATAGAAACCATTGCCTTTGATAAAAGTCTCGGTCATCTGACTATCAAGCGGCATAAACCACTGATTGCCAAAACGAAACTTATCAAACACCTGCTTCAAGATATTTCAGGCGTGGAAATACAGGAGATGTCGAGCAGTGAGAGCAATACCTATCGTGTATGTCTGGTGTTGAACTCAGGTAAGAGACGTGTTCCTCTAACTTCTAGTTTCAGCACTGGTTTAGGAAGCAAGCACAAAACAGCCGAAGTCATTGCGACATTCTTGAATATTAGAAATTATGGTCTTGACGGCTTTCCCACAGATAACTCTAACGAACTCAAATGGGACACTATAGAAGAGGAAATTGCCCACTGGAAAACAGCAATTAAAAGTGATCCTAATGATGCTGATGCTCACATGAAATTAGGATTAGCTTTGATGGTTCAAGACGCAACAAAAAATAAAGAAAAAGCAATGGGCTATCTCAAACAGGCCGAGGCTTTGTTCAAAGCTCAAGGCTATGACGAGGAAGCAATGCAGGCTGCTCAACTTTACGGTGTGGCTTATTGGGGAATGATGGGAAAGCGAGGTTCAGATTATCAAGATTGATGCACTTAGACTCAACAAACTGATGTTTCCCCACCCACCAGCAACTCAAGAATCATCTCCGGGTACTCAGCCATCTCCTCGACTTGATGCAGCATCTGTACCCGGTAACAAAGATGAATTTAAAAAATTAATAAAACTTGGCTATGTCTGCTACGCGCAAAGAGACTATCAAACGGCTTTAATCAATTTTAACAGAGCTTTGCAGGTGCTTCCGGGCGATGCTTATGCTGTCAAGGCTGTTGGCAATACCAAGATGGCGCTCGTCGGCCGCCGGACTAAATAATCCGTGCATAACAAATTGCGTACAGCAGAGAAATCAGTAATTTAGATCGTTCTCAAAAATAACAGGATAAGCTTATGAAAGTTCTCAAGGAAACACCAACTAAACTAATAATTCAAAACTCTAGCATCTGGGACGGTTTAGTCTTAATTTCTCCCTTCATTATAATTGGATTATTGCAGATAATCTTGGCGTCTAACTGGATCGGTGGAGGTATATTTCTGTTATTCTCCCTGTGTTTGTTGGATGGCGCGATATCTGAAATTTATATCTTTGATAAAACTTTGGGGAAAATGACCGTTAAACGACGGGGTTTGTCGCTTAATCATGTTACCGAACGATCGATTCGCGATATTTGTGCAGTCGAATTAGAGGAAATAGGAGATGGCGAAGGAAATTATAGCTACTATGTTGAGTTATTGATGTTGGGGTGCGATCGCATTTGTTTGAGAAGCAATTCAGTAACAGAACAATGCCAAATGGCTGACTTAATCCGCAGCTATGTCTCGACGTGCGATCGCAGTCATAGCACTGAAGCAATATCTTTGCCAAGCAAGTGCACCCGAGGCATTGTCAAATAATTTGTGCATGATAAAATGGACACAATAGAGAAAATACCTATTCAAGCTTTTGTGTCATCAAAAAAATGAACTCATGAAAAAACTCAAGGGAACGCCATTTAATGAACTAAAAATTACAAGATCTAACATCTGGCTGGACTTGTTATCTAGCTTGCCCTTCATTCTCATTGGATTGTGGCTGGCTTTTAATGCAACAAATACAACTCTAAGTTGCCAACGCATAGAATCTAAACAAGGCAATTGTAAACTCACAGAATGGAGCTTTTTGGGTTCAAATACTCAAGAAATATCTCTGGATAATTTAGTGGGAGGCAAAGTTACCAAAGGTTCCAAGGGTAGCACCAGAGTTGAACTGTTAACCAAATCAGCAGGAATTCCGTTTACGGATTACTACACTACTTCTTGGGGGGATAAAAATAATTTTGCTAATAAAATTAATAATTTTGTGGCAAATCCCGATCGCAAATCGTTGAATCTCAGTCAAGACGATCGCCGGGGTGCATGGATATTTGGGAGCATATTTGTGCTGGCTGGGGTATTACCATATGTTTGGAAGCGCGAAAAATTAAATCTATAGCTTTGATAAAACTTTCGGTAAAATGACTGTTGAACAACGGGGTTGGTGGGTGAATAATTTTACCGGATACTTCTATTGCGAGATTTATGAGTAGAAGTAGGTACTGGAAAATATAAAAATTAACGTATTCGCTACTATAGCCTTTATCAAAAAAGTGAGGTATACCCTGTTTGGCCTGTTTGCCCAATGCCCTATTTGGCCTGTTTGGCCAATGCCCATGAGTACCTCATCTTTCTGAGAAAGGCTATATTTCGTAATTTCGTAGAAAAACCCGTTTCTAGGCTGAATTTTCAAGAATACAATTATGACTTTTATGAAGTTAATCAATGACATTTATGAATTGACCTGAAAAGAAAACTGTTGCATAATTGTAGTTAAGAGCTTTGCTATAGAAATCATATAATAACGAAAGTTCTTAGTCCCTAGTCTGGTAATTTTTGTAACCCCGTCAATCACTTACATTGGAGATTATACCTAACATGAAAGTTATTAAAAAAAACGAACATCTTCTAATGCTTAATAATTTATGGGAAATGATTTATAGTGCGATATCTCCTACCATATGGGTGACGGGATTTTCAGGAATACCTTTATTTATGATGTTCTTGATTATGGCATCTACTGGAGTGGAAAGACTTTCCTGCAAAAAGATTGAGCCAAAAAGCGCAAATTGCGAACTCAGTAGGTCAACTTTTATGGGATTAAATAAAGGCGAAGTAACCTCGATAGATCAAGTTCAGGGAGCTAGATTTGAGACAAGCAAGACCACCGATAGTGATGGCAAACCCATGACTGTGAACAATGTATTTTTGGTAAGCAAGGAATGGGAGTTTTTGTTGACAAATCAAAGTGCCAAGGATGCAAATTCGTTTAATAAATATATACAAACCTCGACCGGAGTGTTGGTGATAGAAACAGACAATCGGTTATTTGGTTTTGGAATAATGCTTTTTCCCAGTTTGTTTTTAGTTATTGGTTTTAGGGTATTTTCTGGTGTATTGCGTTATTTTATTGTTGAAACTTACATTTTTGATAAAGATGCAAGTACCTTAACTCTTAAGAAAAAAGGAATATGGGTGAAGGAAGTTGCCGAACGATCGCTCAGCGAAATTTCGGAGGTTAAATTAGAAACAATATACGGCGAAAACAGTATGTTATGGGAGGTTTGTTTGCTAATGAATGAGGGCGATCGCCTATCTTTAGGCAGTAGCTCAAATCAGAAAGAGCAACAAAAAATGGCTGATTCGATTCGCAGCCACCTCAATGGTTGATCCCTCTGAATATATACATAGACTTCAAGAGCAATCTGGAAAATTTTGCAGACTATCAATTAATTAAACGGGAGTGGATACCGATGATGAAAATAATTGAAAAAACCGAACATCTTCTCAAGCTTAAAAATGGATTAAGTTTGTCTGGTTTGCTATTTCCTACTGTATGGGTTACAGGATTTTCAGGAATACCCTTGTTAATGATATTTATCACGATGTCCTCTTCTGGAGTGGAAAGACTTTCGTGCACAAAAATTGAGCCAAAAATCGTAAGTTGCGAAATGAGTACATCAAGTTTTATGGGATTAGTTAAAGGGGAATTAGAGTCCATCCAACAAGTCAAGGAGGCTAGAGTTGACAAAATAGAGACTACTGATAGCGATGGGAATTCAACTTTCAAACAGAATGTATTTCTGGCAACTAACCAAGGAGATGTTTATCTACCGTACCAAACTGTTAAGGATGCAGAGTTGTTCAATAAATATATACAAACCTCTGTCAGTAAATTAGTAATAGAAAAAGATAATCGGCTAGCAAATTTCGGCTCGATACTTTTTCAGGGCAGCTTTGTCGTTATTGGTTTCGCTGCAATATATTTTGTGTTCCATAATTTATTCAGTGTTGAAACTTATATTTTTGATAAAAATGCAAGTATCCTAACTATTAAAAAAAGGGGGATAAGGGTGAATGAAGTGACCGAAAAATCGCTCAGTGAAATTTCTGAAGTCGAATTAAAAACAGTTCACGTACACAAAACAGAACATATGGACAGCTATACCTGGTACGATGTGCATTTGCTAATGAATGTGGGAGATAGCCTATGTTTAAGCGGTGGCTTGAATCGGGAAGAGCAACAAAAAATGGCTGACTTGATTTGCAGCTATTTGGACAAGCGATCGCACTAAATGAATGCACCTGCGACTTTAAGTACGCGCGGCGCAGCTATCCCTCTTGGCTGAATCGCCCAAATCAATAATTAACGATACTTAGGTAGGCGCCAATAAACTTTACATTCTGTTACATTATAAAGTTTTCTTCATTTTTGTTTGCCATTACTTCCTGTACGATCGCGCTAGAAAGCTAACGTTTCACTCCCAATGAGATAATTAATATTTTTTAATATTCCTGTCCTTAAATCACGGAAAGCTATCTGAAACGCAGCCGCAGGTGAACTCGCGACATTTGTTGTCGGTTAGACATTTTAGTGCTAGCCTATTAGCAAGATAAAAAGGGTTATCCTATAGGATCGCTTCCAATAATATATAACTTAACAATTTGACGTAGCCTGGTCGGGAAGTCGATCTGTAACATCAGTTTTGGATTTAAAAGGTGAAGTAAATGAAAATAATCAAGTACACAGCAACGGAACTAATAATTCAGACTAAAAGCATATTAGATTTTTGGTTCCCTAGTTGTTTATTAATGACATTTGGACTGATCGGGCTGACTTTTGACTATCATGCAGCAACTTTGAGCTGCCAGCGATCGCACGAAAAACAAGGAAATTGTCAGTTGGTGCGATCGCACTTACTGGGATCGAACATCCAAGAAATTCAGCTTGCTGCTTTGCAGGGAGCTAAAGTAGAAAGATTTGGCTCCAAAAGCAGAGTTGTACTTGTGACGAATGCTGGCAATGTTCCTTTTAGTGCTAACTCGACTAACTGGGGGAATAAAGACGCTGCTGCTTCGGACATCAATTTTTTTGTTAGAAATGCAAAATCTCGATTGCTGCGCTTAAGCCAAGACGATCGCTGGTTGGGATGGATAGGAGGCATATTTTTGCTCGCAGGAGTCGGAGTCATCGGCTTGGGAAATAAAGAAACCTACAGCTTCGATGGAACTTCCAACACCTTGACTGTTAAACGGCGGGGTTTGTTGGCCCGTAAAGTAATTAAACGCTCTCTGTTCGAGATTTATGGGGTGGAAGTCGATCGCACAAAAGATCGGGATCATGATGTTTGGTACCAAGTTAGACTGTTAGTTAGTGGAGGAGATCGCATATCCCTTCCCCACACTATGAGCCCTTACAAGCAAGTAGAAATCGCCAAAGCGATTAACAACTACCTCCACGCGCGATCGCACGAAAGTATTTGTAGTGATGATTGCAGTCAGAGTGAAAATTCTGTCGGCTAAAGTCTTCACTACAAACCTAGTTATTTGTTTCCATCTTTCAACTTCCAACCTGGTTTGACAACTTGGCGGGAACGGGCAATTACTAAACAATCATTCGGCACATCTTCCGTCACCGCAGAACCTGCGGCCACAGTCACATCTTCCCCCACAGTTATCGGTGCAACTAGCACGCTGTTTGCACCGATTTTAGTACGATCGCCTATTTGAGTTTTGTGCTTATTTTTGCCGTCGTAATTGGCGGTAATTGTCCCAGCGCCGATGTTGACTTTTTCTCCCAAAGTCGCGTCGCCTAAATAAGACAAGTGAGCGACATTAGTTCGATCGCCAATTTGAGTATTTTTCAATTCTACAAAATTGCCCACGCGACAGTTGGCGCCTATTTGCGCGTGTCCCCGCAGGTGTGCGTAGGGGCCAATTCGCGCATTTTCTGCCACAATACTGTCCGAAATTACTGAATAAAGCACAGTCACGTTTTCCTTGATTTGACTGTTTTCAATCAAACTACCGGGCCCGATGCGACTCCCAGAGGCGATCGAAGTTTTACCCCGCAAGTGAGTTTGCGGTTCAATTACGACATCCGCCTGCAACTCTACGGTATCGTCGATCGTGATGCTGTTGGCATCGATCAGCGTCACGCCCGCTTTCATCCACTTATCCTTTACCCGCGCTTGCAAAATATCGGAAGCTGTGGCTAAATGTTTGCGATCGTTAATTCCCAAGATTTCTTGATAATCTTCAACATCCACCGCCATCACGGGAGAGAGAATACTTACCGTATCAGTTAGGTAATATTCTTTTTGGTCATTGTCTGCTTTCAAATCTGGCAAAATTTTCTCTAAATGCGGCCAGTGAAAACAATAAACACCTGCATTGATTCGCTGGTTTTGCTTTTGAGTTGTTGTACAATCGCGGTCTTCGACAATTTGCTGGACTAAGTTTTGACTGTCAGTAAATACTCGCCCATATCCTTGAGGATTCGGCAAATTAGCTGTCAATATAGTAGCAGAGTTTTGGTGCTGTTGGTGAATTGCCATCAATTGTTTGATAGTTTCTGCCCTCAGCAAAGGTACATCCCCATTTAATACCAGCAAATCTCCTGGAAATCCCTTTAAGTGAGGCAGCAATTGCTGGATGGCGTGACCGGTTCCCAATTGTTCGGTTTGTTCGACAAATTCTAGGGGAGGAAATTGAGAATTGTCCGATTTTTCATGAGCTTCCATCAGAGATTGTTTAACGAGTTCACCTCGATAACCGACTATAACAAGTCGCCGGGAAATTTCTATTTCTTGACAACTTTGGAGGACTCGCTCAACTAGCGATCGACCACCCAATTCGTGGAGAACTTTGGGCAAGTCAGATTTCATGCGCGTGCCGCGTCCAGCAGCTAAAATTGCTATTGCTATCATTGTGCGATCGAGCTATTTGCTATAAAAAATTGACTAAATGATGATATCACTCGCTGTCCGTCGATGGCACTGCGATCGCACAATTTTTTAATCTCCAATCTCAAATCCAGGCGCCGCAGGTCTTTTTGCAGCCAGATGTCGGTTTGAGAGGCGATGCTTGCGGTATCTTGGAGTTGCGCGCGGTATCAAATTGCTGAGGACTGAAGTCCTCACTACGAACCTGAGTTCTGTTCGTAGTAAGGACTTCAGTCCTTCCCCGAGGGATGCAAGGGGGAGCGAGAGTGATAATTTGCATCTTTGAGCTTGAATTTACCGAGAGCGATTATATAGATTATACTGTTCGTTGAATTTCAGTTATGCTCTTTTCAGCTAAAAAAAACTATTGTTTCGTGACTTTTTCATTCCTTCTTCCTTCTTCCTGATGACTAATGACTGATGACTAATGACTAATGACTAATGACTAATGACTAATGACTAATGACTTCTTCCTTCCTTTCTGCATTATCAGGTGTCCAGCTATGACAGAGCTTAATTTTCAGGAACTTGCCAAGCAGGGAAATCCACAGGCGATCGCATCTTGGCTCAACAGCCAGTTGCCATCTGAAGGGATCGCAGCCTCCGCGAATCTCGACGGCGACTGTTTGGATGTAATTCTGGAGGCAGAGCAACTACCGATAGAAGATACATTAGTTGATTTTGTCCGTGAAAAACTGACGGATTTGCAGCCGAATTCGATTCGCAAAGTGAAGGTTGAGGGGCGAGAAAGCGGTGAGATTGGGGCTGCTTGGAGTCAAGAGTTTAATTTGGAGAGCAGCATTTTGGAACCACAAAGCTTTGCGGGAGAATCTGTCCCTAATATTGCGGTTGCTAATGTTGCTAATATGGACGATCGCACAGAAAGAGAGAGTACAGATATGGATGAGGAGAAATCGCCGGAATTGGCTGCATTTGAGAACCGATTGCGATCGACTTTCATTGTCGTCGGGCTGGTGACGGGCATTTTGGCGATCGCCGTGGTGGCATTTGTCAGTAAGATGTTAAACGAGCCGCCAGCAACTGCTCTGAAGAATCCAGATGAAACTGCCAATGTAGCAAGAGTACCGGATACCTTTCGAGAAGCCGTTAACAGCGCCCTCAAAGCAGCAGAGTTAGGGCGATCGGCAAAAACGAAGGAAGATTGGACGATCGTTGTCGATCGCTGGCAAGAAGCGGTATCGTTGATGAGAAGAGTACCCGTGTCCAGCGCCAACCACGAACTAGCTCAGACAAAAGTAATCGAGTATCAAAAATATCTGCTTTACGCTCAAGAATCAGCAGTAAATCCACCTCCCCCAGAGCCAACTCCCGCAACAGCCGAAAAAGCAACTTCTAAGAAAGCCAATTCCGAAAAAGCCGAACCGGAGAAAGCAACTTCTAAGAAAGCCAATTCCGAAAAAGAAAGCTCCGAAAAACCTAATCCTAAGAAAGCTAATTCCGAAAAAGCCGAACCGGAGAAAGCAAATCCTTCTCGATAAATTAGGTACGTTGTTGCGCTTCAGCGCTCTTTCTTATATATATGTAAGAGCGCTGAAGCGCAACTACATACCTAAGAATTAGCCGAGATCAAGCGCTCTTTCCTATATATCTTAAAGAGCGCTGAAGCGAAGCGCAACTACATACCTAAGAATTAGCCGAGATTAAGCGCTCTTTCCTATATATCTCAAAGAGCGCTGAAGCGCAACTACATACCTAAGAATTAGCCTAGTTCAAGCGCTCTTTCCTATATATCTCAAAGAGCGCTAAAGCGCAACTACATACCTAAGAATTAGCCGAGATATTCTGCTTTCTTGGGTATTTATGAATTACCGAGAGATGTCCTAGCACAAATTTGAATAGTTATGAATGACAATAATTTAATCGTTTCCCCTGAATGGTTGGCCGCCAATACCGAAAATCCGCAAGTGGTAATTGTAGACTGTCGGTTTGCTCTCGCCGATCGAAAATTGGGACAAAAACAATATCAAGAAAGTCACATTCCCGGATCTTTCTATTTAGATTTAAACGAAGATCTGGCGAGTGTAGTTGGCACCCACGGCGGCAGACACCCGCTGCCCAATATTGCAGAATTAGCTAATAAATTCAGCGCTATCGGCATTAATTCCTCAGAAACTTTAGTCGTGGCTTATGACGATTCGCGACTAGCTTTTGCGTCTCGCTTGTGGTGGCTGATGCGATACATGGGACACAGCAAAGTCGCTTTGTTAGACGGCGGTTTCAGTGCTTGGAAAGCGGCGGGATATCCGGTAACAGATACTTGGACAGAAATCCGCGATGGTAAATTTGTAGTGCAATTGCAGCCGAATATGGCGGTTGATATCGAGGCTGTAAAAGAGCGAAAAGACTTGCCGGAGACAGTTTTGGTTGATTCGCGAGAAAGTGAGAGATACGAGGGCTTGCGGGAGCCGATCGACCCTATTGCAGGCCACATTCCGGGTGCTGTCAACTACCCTTGGCAAGGATTGACCGAGGAAACTGGAAAAGTGCGATCGATCTCCGAACAAAAACAGCGGTGGACGGAATTAGAAAAAGCGGAAGAAATCATCGTTTACTGCGGTTCCGGCGTGACAGCTTGCGTAAATTTACTGTCCTTAGAAATCGCCGGAATTCCCGATGCTAAACTCTATGTCGGTAGCTGGAGTGACTGGTGTTCCTATCAGCTATAACCCGGCGGTTAAAACCTTGTTTGTACAACATTTTCTTCAACCCACGGAGGTGGGTTTTGTATGTATAGACGCGGTTTCAACCGCCACGTTTCCTAAAAATCGAAATAAATATAAGGTAAACCGCCTTCCGGCGCCAACACCCAAACCGCATACAAACAAAGCGGCACTAATACCAATTTCACCGGCCAATTTAACTCCAACTTCAAACCCCGACTCAAAATATAATTCCCCAGCATAGCAGCAGCCACAGCAGCCAACATCCAAGTTAAATGTATTCTTTCCAAGCCCAAAGCTTCCACATAAACTTTATGCGAAAACTGCACATCAGCAGGATGTCCCCACAAATGCGAAATCGCCCATCCCGAATTCTTTAAATCGGGAAGCCGGAAAAATATCCAACTACCAAAAACCATTGTTTGAGTTAACAGCCAACCCATTGCCATTCCGATCGGATTTTCCCACAAAAAGTCGATCCGCAACTTCTTAAAAGTCACATCCGTCACCCGGTGCACCGCCAAAGCCAAACCGTGCAAACCCCCCCACACTATAAATCCCCAAGCTGCACCGTGCCAAATTCCCGCAATTAACATGACAAGAGACAAATTGAAACAAGTGCGCCACAAACCAACGCGCGAACCTCCCAAGGGAAAATACAAATAATTCCGCAGCCAATCCCCCAAAGTCATGTGCCAGCGCCGCCAAAAATCAGCGATGCTCGTACTAAAATAAGGAAAATCAAAATTTGGCGGCAAATACCAACCCAACAGCAAAGCAGTACCGCGCGCCATGTCAACGTAGCCGCTAAAATCGAGATAAAGTTGCAGCCCGTAAGCAAAAATCGCCAGCCACAAATCCTCGCTTCCCGCCCGCTGCAAGTTGGTAAAACTTAAATCGACATAAATTCCCAAGTTGTCGGCGAAAAGACCTTTTTTTACTGCACCAAAGGCGATCGTCCAAAGGGCCTCAGAAATGCGATCGGGCGTCGGAAATTTCTGGGATTTCAGTTGATATATCAAGTTATGATAGCGAGTAATCGGCCCGGAAATCAGTTTCGCAAAAAACAACTTGTAAGCAGCAAAGTGCAGCAGCGAAGTAGCAGCCGGCGCGCCTCGGTACACATCAATCAAATAAGCAATGCACTCAAAGCAAAAGAAACTCAATCCCAGGGGTGCGATGACGTGAGTTTTCACCCAGTTAGCGCTGTCTAAAGCAACAGGCCAATTTAACAAAGTGCCGATCGAATTCAAGAAAAAAGGTACATACTTAAAACCCAGCAGCAGCAAAACATTCAGCCCTATTCCCAGCCACAGTACCAACAAGCGCCGGCGATTCCAAGATTCATTAGCAATCCGCCAATCCAAAGGTTCCCCGATCGCCATCGCCAAGCAGTAATTAAACACAACACCGATTAACAGCAGAGGAATATACCAAATTTGCAGCGAAGCATAAAAAATCAGACTTCCCGCCAGCATGACAAACAGCCGCCACCACCGCAGGGGAACCAACCAGTAAGCCACGAACAAAACTAATAGAAACAGGGCATATTGAAGGGAAATGAAAGTCATGCGATTTTAGATTTTGGATTTGGGATTTTAGAATTGGGAAGGGCTGATTATGTGTGGGTTGGGAGCGCGGGGCTACTGTTTCATTGTTTTTTAAATCGAGACTAAAGCTAATACTAACTATTAAAAATCATGCCAAAGTATTCGTAGGGTGCGTCGCCACCGACAAGCCCTTGCATCAAGAGCGACAATCTCACAGCGACGCACCTTATATTATTTCAAAAAAGTTTGGCTACAATATAATTATTGGGTTTGTTTACACTCGGCGAGGGATGGCACTGGTGCGTCGCTATGAAATTGTCGATTTTTTTTAGGGATTGTGAATGGCGACGCACCCTACGGTTACTACTGAGAACGCATACATTTTACAGCACAAGGGTTAAATGCTGTTGCAAATTAAAGAAACTTCGTTTTTGTAAACGCGGTTTCATATCGTGTCCGCTCGATTAACCGCACTACAAACGGTTCGCAGTAAGGACTTCAGTCCGCTCTCCTGCTGCGGAATGGGAGGCGCACTACAAACCATTTTGGTTATGGTAATCGATCGAACACGATATCCATACCTCGGAACTTCACCATCGTTGGCGGCGCACGTCGCAGTACAATGGATTTCTGCCCGCAAGTCTTTCACCAAATAGCGAAAAACTCTTTTGCTCTTTCACGATCGCAACTTTTGGTGCCCGATCGCGCGCAGCCGATCGCAAATTCTCGATCGCCCGCCCTGTTTCCTCTGGTTGAGATTCCGAGATTTCCGCAGATACTTCTGAATCTCCAGCATAGGCGATCGGCAAATTCACCAAAAAAGTCGAACCCACCCCGGGCGAACTTTCTATTTTAATACTCCCCCCCAGAAATTCAGCCATTTTTCTACACAGAGACAATCCCAATCCTGTGCCTTTCACCCCCTTCTGCAAGTGATTTTCCACTTGAACAAATTCTTCAAAAATCCGCGTTTGGTCGGCGGTTGGAATTCCAATACCCGTATCAGCCACTGAAAAAGTAACCATTCCCCCCTTTCCCATTTCGGCCGCAACTCTGACTTCTCCCGCTTCGGTAAATTTCAGCGCATTAGAAATCAGATTACGCAAAATCTGAGAAACTTTTCCCTCATCAGTGGTAAGAGTTGGTAGTTCCAAAGGCACTTCAAAAATTAGACTGACGGGCGAGTTTTGTGGTAGCAGGGGGCGCATCATTCCGCGCAGCGCGCTGAACAAATCTTCGACTTCAAAATCAGCCACGCGAACCGTTACTTTTCCGGCTTCCACCTTAGCTAAATCTAACGAGTCATCAACAAGTTCTGCGAGAGACTCGGCAGATTTGCGAATAAAATTTAACTGCTTGTCTTGTTCGGGCGAAAGTTCTCCGTCGATGCGATTTAACAAGATTTCGGAAATACTGAGAATTGTGGTTAGCGGAGTGCGAAACTCGTGGCTCATGTTGGAGAGAAAGCTGGTTTTGAGTTCGCCCTCTCGCTGGAGAGATTCGGCTTTATCGTTCAATTCGGCATAAAGTGCGACGACTCCGCGATTCGTATCTTCTAGTTCTTGATTTAATTGTACGAGTTCTTCTTGACGCTGGCGGAGTTCGTCTAAAGTACGCAGCAATTCTTGATTTTGCTGCTGAATTTCCGCATAGGGATCTTCAGGAATTTGGCGCGCTAGTTTATCAAGTAATTTGTTTAGATCGATCGCACTCAGCGCAGGCATCTGCTTAGAAAACTGCTTGATTAATTGTACAGCCGTCCCGCGATCGCGCGCCGAATCGATTTGCACCTCATCCATCAACCGTTTGGCTGCTGCTAAACCGAGGCCCGCACCAGTTTGCGATCGAAAATTGGGGCCTAAAACCTGCGCTAAATCAGCAATTCCCGGCCCGCTATCAGAAATCCGAGTCCGAAAAACCTGTGGCGATTCCCCTTCCACAAAAAATTCTACTTTACCACCACCTGCATATTTAAAAGCATTGCGAGCAATTTCGGAAACGGCTGTCGCGATGCGCGTTTGTGTTTGGGAATCGAATCCCAACAATGCGCCTATTTGGCGAGCTCTTTGGCGTACTTGTACGATGTCTTGTTCAAAGCGGACTTCCGTTGTCAGAATTGGGTAAATCATGCCATTTTCGCATTGAAGCATTGGGGATTGTCGATCGGGAAATCACTCATGACGATCGTGATTTATAGTTCGCCTACAGTTTCATGCTTGTTAGGAAATATTCTCAAGCTGCTTGTCTTACCTTGGCTACTACAACAGTCATGTCATCGCGAGTGCGTTTAAAGTCTCGGTAGAGTACGGCTGCAATTAAAGCCGGATGTCTCGCAGCCAAACCCGGGTAGCGGTTTAAATCCCACTGTGCCGCCAAACCATCGGAGTGCATAATTAACAAGGAATGGGACGACCAAGGATAGACAAATTCTGCTACTTTTCGCATCATATGTCCAACAGTGCCGTTGTGGGAAACCATGCTGCGGGTTTGGTTATCTGTGAACACTACACCAGTAATGTTGCCAACTCCGGCAAAACAGATGGTTTTTTGAGTACGATCGATCAGGGCGATCGCAGCAGCCGCTCCTCTGGTATTTTTTAAAGCAGCGTGAGCCTTCTCTAAAATAGCTTTCGGCCCGAGTTTAGCATTTTCCCCAAAAACTCGCACAGCTTCCTGCGACGCTTCCTGGGCCAAAACCCCGTAGCCAAGCCCATCAGCGACTAAAATCAGATTTTTGTTCAGATGATTTTGCGTCGCCCAGGAATCGCCACAAATCTGCTCTCCTACTTTCGGCAAGCGAACAACCCCAAATTCCAAGTAATTGCCGTTTTCCGAGGCTTCCACGCGATTCTGGGTAGGGGAGAGTCGCATTAACAAAGCAGTCCCCAGTTTCGGCACAGAATGAATATCAAAAAAACTAGAAAGGCGTTGAATCGCGCCGAGTCCGGTTCCCAGAGTTCCCGCAGTCGAAAAACCATCCCGCAAACACTGACCGACATTTGCCATACCCGGCCCCCGGTCTAGCGCTACTATTTGAATGCTATATCCTGCCGCTGTTTGTACGGTTTGCAGCAAAATTTCTCCTTCGCGGGCGTGTTTGACAACGTTTTTTGCTGCTTCGGCGATCGCAATTGCAACTTTACCGCGATCGGTCTCATTAAATCCAACTTCCGCCGCGAGGGCGACTGCAATTCGTCGCGCTTCTCCGACTTGACTTTCTTCTGTTACGGGTAAGGCTATGACATTTATCATTATTTGTGTAGTTCTAATCTTAAGCTGTCGCGCCAAAAAGTCAGTTGACAGTGGACAGTTGACAGTGGACAGTTGACAGTTATCATGAGTGATCTCAGAAACCGGGTTTCTTAGAAAATTTATCGCCACTCAATGCAAAATTCGTATAAACCCGGTTTCTCGCCCTCATCAGTCAGCAGTAATCAGTGATTAGTGACACCTCAGAAACCTGGTTTCTTAAAAGATTTATCGCCACTCAATGCAAAATTCGTATAAACCCGGTTTCTCGCCCCTCATCAATCGTTTTATAAACCGAATTTCTTCCTATATTTCTAGTTACCAAACACAAAACTCCTAGAAACCCGCTTTGTCCCCCCATCTCCCAATCTCCCCCTCTCCCCCTCCCCCTCTCTCCCCCTCTCCCCCTCTCCCCATCTCCCCCTCTCATCTCCAACGGACGATCGCAATTTTAGTACCCTTACCCACCTTAGAAACAATCTCAAATTCGTGCATCAACCGCTTAGAACCGCTGAGCCCCAAACCCAAACCACGATCGGAAGTATAACCATCAGTCATCGCCAATTCAATATCTGGAATTCCCGGGCCCTTGTCTTCAAATATCAGCTGCAGCCCTTTGCGAGTACCTAATTGCAGCGTTTCCAGAGTTACAGTTCCCCCCTTGCCGTAGTCTACAGTATTGCGGGCTAGTTCGCTGGCTGCGGTAACAATTTTCGTTTGGTCTACCAAGCCGAATCCCATTGCTACAGCCAAGTTTCGCACTTGCTGCCGGACGTGGACTATATCGGAGGACGATCGAATTTCTAGTGTCTCACGTTTTGACATGGCGCTACTCTAGTTAAAATAGAACTTCTCCACAAAACATAGAAGTTACACTCCTCACCCTAGTTCCTTTTAAGTTGACAGTTGACAGTTGACAATTGACAGTTGTTACGAAGGAAGAAGGAAGAAGAAGGAAGAAGGAAGAAGGAAGAGTTGACAGTTTACAGTTGACAATCAAAAATCTTAAATCCCCAATCCCCAATCCAAAATCCAAAATCCAAAATCCAAAATCCAAAATCCAAAATCGTTTGACAGTTGACCGCACGAGTAGCACTTGACAATCATAAGGAAGAGGATTGGAGTCATGAATAGTCTTCTTTTAATTTCTCGCAATCGGGGATCCGGCTTTCAACCCATTCTTTCTGGCAATAAATCTTCACTGTCTCAAAAACGTATTTACAAACAAACCTGTTTTTTAATTCTCTCTCTCTTACCGGACAATTCATCGATTATTTACACCTCTGAATCAGACAAACCCAAGGATTTTCGCAATAAATTCATCCCCTTCTCAACGCTTAAAGCTGTCCGAACTCCTGTCAAAGAAAGCCCCAATTCAACCAGCGTAATCGCCACCGCCGGCTGCATCCCCACCACAACTGTTTCAGCATCTAAAAAACGCGACATGGTAGCGATATTGTTGAGAATGCGACCGATAAAAGAATCTACAATTTCCAGGGAAGAGATTTCTATTAAAACTCCTTTGACTCCCGTTTTTACTATGCGGTTTGTCAGGTCGTCTTGCAAAGTCATTGCCAAGCGATCGTGCATATCTACTTGGATTGTTACTAGCAGAAATTCTCCCATTTGCAGGATAGGAATCCGTTCCATAAATTCACCTCTATTTGAGTTTTGAATTAAATGAATTTTTAGCAGCAATAAACACAATAGAGCGGTTTTCAATGTAAATAACAGAGGAATTACCAATTACCAATTACCAATTACCAATTACCAATTACCAATTACCAATTACCCATTACCAATTACCAATTACCCATTACCAATTACCAATTACCAATTACCAATTACCAATTACCAATTACCAATTACCAATTACCCATTACCCATTACTATATTTTATCTTTCCTCTTTAATATTTTTGATAGTTAAACCTTGGCGTTGCAAAGCTACTTTAAAAGCATCTGCCAAAGTCGCTTTAGTCAGAATATCCTGCAAGTCAACTCCCAAATGAACGATGGTTTGAGCGATTTGCGGGCGAATGCCGCTAATGATGCACTCAGTACCCATCAAACGGGCGGCGGCTACAGTTTTCAATAAATGTTGAGCGACTAAAGTATCAACAGTAGGCACCCCTGTAATATCTAAAATCGCAAATTCTGATCCTGTTTCCATGATTTCCTGCAACAGAGTTTCCATGACTATTTGAGTGCGAGCGCTGTCAAGAGTTCCAATCATTGGTAAAGCGAGAATACCTTGCCAAAGTTTGACTACAGGTGTTGACAATTCGAGCATTTCTTGCTGCTGGCGTTCGATGACTTCTTCGCGAGCTTTGAGAAAGATTTCTGTCACCCAAAGACCGAGCTGGTCTAATAAGCTGGTGGAAAGCCAAAGTTGTTCGACAAGTGCGTCGCGGTTTTGTGTCAATTCGCGACAAAGCCGATCGAACAATGGCTTTTTGAAGCATAAGATAAAACTGGCTATCTCTGATGGGGTAAAGCCCCTCTGAACGCGCGATCGCGAAACTTCGGCCAGCAGCAGCCGCATATTTTCCCACTCTGGTGTCTGGATGTCGCTCAAGTTACCGTGTCCCACAGCTATTTGGAGCAATTGCAGGAACTCTTGACACTCCGATCGCAATTCTTTGGCTCTCATCAAGTCGTCCCGCCGCAGCCCGGTGTTTTGCAGTTCTTTGAGCCAGTCTGCTAGTAACTCAGCTTTGTTTTTTTCGAGGATTTCCGCGATCGTGTTATTGCTTGTGAGTTCCATTAAAATTATCTCCTGCTTAGCAATTTGGATAAAATTGTACGAGCGATCGCACTCTTGGTATTTTGGATGGGGTAACTTCTGAGTTTAGCTCACTGTTTGCTATTTGCGATCGGGGGTTAAACGCCTAACTGCAAAATGCGTTTGACGATCGCACTGGTAGAACTCGGAACTTCTATTTCGATCAAGGAAATCTTGCCACCTCCGGCGATAACTGCCGGTGCTTCCGGCAAACTTTCGAGTTGATAGTCACCTCCTTTAACGTATATCTCAGGCTTCAGGATACTTATCAGTTTAGTAGCTGTAATTTCGGAAAAAATTACCACGGCGTCCACTGGTTTGAGAGCAGCCAGCACTTCCGCTCGCTGAATTTCCGGTACGATCGGGCGGGGTGGCAATCCCGGCTGCTGCGGTTTGATAGTTTGCACGCTAACATCGCTATTCAAGCCCACCACGAGCGATCGCCCCAAAGCTTTTGCCGCCTGCAAATAGCGGACGTGCCCCGCGTGCAGGATATCGAAGCAGCCATTAGTAAACACCATCGGACGCCACTTTTGAGGATCGGAGGCGATCGATCTTTCAAGTTCTCCCAACGTGTAAACACCCGAAATCATTACAGTCATAACTAAAAAAATGCACGGCGATGAATCATCCTAGCAAAAAATGTGAGATAAGAGCGCGTTTGCCATTGAACGAGCCAGCGATCGAGCTGCCAATAATTAGTAATTGGTAATTAGTAATTGGTAATTAGTAATTGATCGCTCTTAAGGAGAAAGCAACAAACAAGAATGCCCTTCTGCTGCGCTTTCCGGCAAACAGAACGAAAAAGGGGAAAATAGCTACTCCTGTATCTCTCCTCCCACCAAAAAAACCGATACTTGCTTTCCCACAGCCGCCAGCAGCCCCAAATTTGAGACTAAGAGTTCAAACTCCCAGATTCATCTATCGAGTAATAAAAATTTCGATTTTCAAGAGCGCGGTAGGCGATGAGGAATGACTTATTCTGTATGGGTTCGATCGCGATCCGAAAGTTGCATTGTTTTTGTCAATAGGTACAAATCCTACAATCGAAAACGGAAAATCTCAAATCGATCGAGTGACTGCCGTGTTGTGCAGTTGGTAATTGGAGGTTCAAAAGATTGGGAAACAATTATTTGTTTCAGATCTCTGTGAGATCAATTACTATAAGACAGGGGATGAAAGTGCCACGCCATCTGGCAAGCGAGAAATATAGCGGTGAAACACACCTAAATCTTACCAAAAATTTGGGTCTAAAGCCCCATCCTTTTAGGACAGCTTTAATTCTGCCAGAACTGTGTTAGAGTTTTTATATCCGGTTCGGTAACGTAAATGTTAGTATTTGAAGCCAAGCTAGAAGGAAAAAGCGAGCAGTACGAACGGCTAGACGAAGCCATTCGTACTGCTCGCTTCATTCGTAATAGCTGCATCAGATACTGGATGGATACGAAAGGGGTGGGTCGCTACGACTTAAGCGCTTATTGCGTAGTTCTTGCCAAGGAATTTCCTTGGGCCACCAAGCTTAATTCAATGGCTAGGCAGGCTTCCGCAGAAAGAGCTTGGTCATCAATTGCGCGGTTCTTCGACAACTGCAAAAAGGCAAAACCAGGAAAGAAAGGTTTTCCGCGCTTCAAAAAGCACTCGTCGCACGGTTCTGTAGAATACAAGACTTGTGGGTGGAAACTTTCTGAAGACAGAAGAAGCATCAACTTCAGTGATGGCTTCAAAGCAGGTTGTTTCAAGTTATGGGGAAGTCGCGACTTGCACGAATATCAGCTAAATCAAATTAAACGGGTGCGCGTAGTTTGTCGGGCAGACGGCTACTATGTGCAATTTTGTATTGACGCTGAACGCAACGAAAAGCGTGAACCGACCAGGAAAACTATCGGTTTGGATGTAGGGCTAACTCATTTCTACACGGACTCTGACGGTAATACCGTCGAGAACCCGCGTCATCTAAGAAAATCAGAGAAGTCGCTAAAACGACTTAATCGGAGACTCTCCAGAACCAAAAAGGGTTCCAAAAACAGAGATAAGGCGAGAAATCGCTTGAACAAAAAACACCTTAAGGTAAGTAGGCGACGTAAAGACTTTGCTGTGAAATTGGCAAGGTGCGTAGTCCAGTCTAACGACTTGGTAGCCTATGAAGACTTGCAGGTGAAGAACATGGTCAAAAACAAAAAGCTATCCAAGTCGATATCTGATGCGGCTTGGACAACTTTTAGAAATTGGATTGAATATTTTGGCAAAGTGTTTGGGGTAAGCTGTTCGACATTCAAACTGCACTATTTGTGTGCCAGACCCCATACTGTAAGGGGTTGAGGCAATAAATTTAAATGACTAACAGCTTAGCAACTGGTGGGAGGAAATTTGAGGCGATTACCCGATCGAGCTATTTTGGTGGAAAATAATCTGAAGTACCAACCTGTGCAAGCATCTTGTTGGGACTTCCCAAATCATCAAATGGGGGACGGTTTGATTCGTCTTTCGCGTGCGGACTTTCCCGTCTCAGCAGCCCTTTTCAGATTCAGGACTCCTGTTTGCACAGATTCGGGACTTAACCTCTGCGATGGTGTGGCACCGGCCGCGCGATCTCCCCAAACGAAGCAATCAGTGAGGAAGAGCAATTGAACCCTCTCATCAGTCAACTCATTAAACAAAATTTCGTTTAATCTAACAGTGTAGAATTATCTAACAGCAATTATGAAAGCAACTAACAGCCGTCAATTTTCTTCAGTAGCTGCTCGCACTCTCAAAGTAGTCGGGATTATCTTGATTCTCTCTGCCTTGCTTAACAGCATTGTTCTATCGCTGCCGGGAGAAATCTCGGACATGAGCAATCGAGGCTGGCAGTTGGCCGCAGCAACTCAGATAGTTGACCGGGGCATTATTCCTTTGATGGGTATCGCCCTGCTGATGACGGGCTTTTGGGTGGACAGCAGCAGTGGAGTCTCTATTGACCGGCGCAATGTTTGGGTTGATTTGCGATTTTGGGCACTATTGATTTCCAGCTTGTTAGGGCTAATTTACCTATTGCTGGTTCCCGTTCATCTCAACAATACTCGCCTGGAACTCAAAGATGCTCTGGTTCTACTCGATAAGGAAGCCGGACAAGCAGAAGCTAAACTAGATGCCCAAATTAAAAGCGAGCAGTATAAATCTGAGTTAGAACAGCGTAAAAGCCTTCTCCGGAACCAGATAGGCGCGCTACTGCAAGACGACGGGAAGCTGCAACAAGAACTCAAGAATCCAAATCTTCCCAAGGAATTGAAAGCCGTGCTTCAGGAGTCGAAAAATGACCCGAAAGCCCTCGATAAGTTCTTGGAACAGCAAGCCCAAGAACTGCCAAATCAAGCTCGCAAAGAGATTGGTACCCAGAAGCAACAAAAAGAGAAAGAGTTGAGAACTCGATCGAGAAATTCGAGTTTGCAGACTGGAATCAACAGTTTGCTGTTGGCGATCGGCTACATTACTGTTGGTTGGAGTGGACTCAGAAGTATGGGAATTCTGCGGTTCGGTCACCGCAAAAATTGATCGGCCCGACTGCTCGGAACGCGCAAGTCGAGATATCCCTAAGAAATACTTGATCTGCTGAATATAGCAACTGCACCTAGTAGTTAGGACGCTGTTAATTGCTGAAACCATCGTTCTTCTTGCATTTTCACATCTTCCTTCTTCCTTCTTCCTTCTTGCTTCTTGCTTCTTCCTTCTTCCTTCTTCCTTCTTGCTTCTTCCTTCTTCCTTCTTGCTTCTTGCTTCTTCCTTCTTGCTTCTTGCTTCTTCCTTCTTCCTTCTTCCTTCTTGCTTCTTCCTTCTTGCTTCTTCCTTCTTCCTTCTTGCTTCTTCCTTCTTCCTTCTTCCTTCTTCCTTCTGCTATAGTTTGCCCTTACTGAAAGCTGGGAATGTTCTCAATTTATATTCTGACTTACAACGAAGAGATTGATATCGCCGCTTGCATTGAATCGGCACTGCTTTGTGACGATATCATTGTAGTTGATTCTTTCAGCAGCGATCGCACCCTTGAGATTGTTCAAAACTATCCCGTGCAAACAGTGCAGCATCGCTTTGAAACTCACGGACGCCAGCGGACTTGGATGCTCCGAGAAGTAGAATGCAAGTACGAATGGGTTTACATCCTCGAAGCTGACGAGCGGATGACGCCTGCACTGTTTGCTGAATGCTTAAAGGCGATCGAAAGTCAAGAATATATAGGTTATTACGTAGCTGAAAAAGTAATATTTATGGAGCGCTGGATTCGTCGCAGCACTCAATATCCGCGCTATCAAATGCGCCTGTTTCGCAAAGACCAAGTATGGTTTACTGACTACGGTCACACTGAACGGGAAGTCTGCAACGGGCCCACTCACTTTTTGAAGGAAACCTACCCTCACTATACTTGCAGCAAAGGTCTTTCTCGCTGGATTGAAAAGCACAACCGCTACTCGACTGACGAGGCGGCTGAAACTCTCCGCCAATTAGCAGCGGGTCAAGTAAATTGGTGGGATTTATTGTTTGGCGCGTCGGAGGTGGAAAGGCGCCGCGCTTTGAAAGATTTTTCTTTGCGTTTGCCTTTGCGGCCTGTGGTGCGCTTTTTCTATATGTATATTTTACTCGGCGGATTTCTTGACGGTCAAGCTGGATTGGCTTGGTGCACGCTACAAGCTTTTTATGAATATTTAATATTGCTCAAAGTGTGGGAAATGAAGCATATGCCGCTGCCCAATTTAGATGCAGGGTCGGAACAGTCTATTTCGGAAGTAATAACAGTTGAGCAGTCTAAAGTTTCTTACAATCTTGGCGCTTCCGATACTCGCAGTTGAAAATTGGGAATTGGGAATTGGTAATTGGGAATTGGGAATTGGACACTGATTGAGTTGCTAGGGTGCTAGAAAACCCAGCCCTGTCAGGCGTGGTGAATTTGAACCAGAGAAAAAGTATAAAACCGCTATTTCAGCTCAAATCCGTTAGCATCGGAATGATAATTTTCTCTCGTCTTTCTCTGATTCTTCTGTGGTTGAATAATTCCGCAGTTACCGGATTTGAGCTGAATAGTTTTTATTCGGTCGCGTAATTGTGTACGTTCGTACACGAAAAAACTAGCGAAATTCATTAAGGTTTTTTTTTGCCGAAGATGAACGGCCGATAACTCGCGATCGACTAAAACAAGTCCGCCGCCAGATGCCGTCGCTGCAACACCGAGTTTTTCTGGGATCTCGAATCCGGTAGCATGGGAATGATAAATTTCTCTCCTCTTTCTCTGCTTCTTCTGTGGTTGAATAATTCCGCAGTTACCCGATTTGAAATCGCGAGCCGATTTTTCTCTCCTTCAAACAAGAAACTTTGCTATATGGAGTTACAGAAAAAACCCGGTTTCTTGAAGAACCGGGTTTCTGAATAACCTCAAAGTTTGATGCTTAATCAAGTTTTGATTGTTAACTCAAAACTCTCACAACTTAAAACTCTTGAGATTTTGCTCCTGTTTTTTCCCGATCGATCTTTAAGATCAACACACCCAAAGGCGGCAAACACAAGTCGATCGAATAAGCGCTGTTGTGGAACCACCACTCATCAGTCCACTTACCTCCCAAATTCCCCATATTGCTGCCGCCGTACTCCCGCGCGTCGCTGTTAAACAACTCCGTATAGAAACCCGGTTCCGGCACTCCGACGCGATAGTGAGAGTGTGGCTGTGGCGTAAAATTGCACACAGTAATCACAAACTGATCGCCATCCTTCTCGCGGCGCACAAAGGCCACCACGCTGTGTCTGTTGTCGCTGCAATCAATCCACTCAAACCCATCCTCAGCAAAATCTTGACTGTAAAGTGCCGTTTCGCTGCGGTACAAATTGTTCAAATCCTTGAAAAATAGCTTCAACTTTTGGTGTGGCTCAAATTGCAGCAACTGCCACTCCAAATCGCCCCAAACGTTCCACTCTTGCCACTGGCCGAACTCCATCCCCATAAACATGGTTTTCTTTCCGGGATGGGCAAACATAAAGGTAAACAAACACCGCACGTTTGCAAACTTTTGCCATTCGTCCCCTGGCATTTTCCCGATGATGTGGGCCTTGCCGTGGACAACTTCATCGTGGGACAAAGCCAACATAAAATTCTCGCTGTGGTTGTACCACATACTAAAAGTTATGTTGTTCTGGTGGAACTGCCGGAACCACGGATCCATGTGGTAGTAGTCGAGCATATCGTGCATCCAACCCATGTTCCATTTCAGGTTGAAGCCCAAACCGCCTACATAAGTCGGCCAAGATACCATCGGCCAAGAGGTAGATTCTTCGGCGATCGACAATGCGCCTGGGAAATAGCTAAAAATGACGTGATTTGTCTGGCGCAGAAAATCTGCCGCCTCGATATTTTCGCGTCCACCGTACTGGTTGGTCAGCCATTCTCCGGGTTCGCGGCAGTAATCTAAGTACAACATCGAGGCTACTGCGTCTACGCGAATGCCGTCGATGTGATACTTGTCAAACCAGAACAGAGCATTTGATACTAGGAAATTCCGCACTTCGTTGCGGCCGTAGTTAAATACTAGGGTTCCCCACTCTTTGTGCTCGCCCTTGCGGGGATCGGCGTGTTCGTACAAGTGAGTTCCGTCAAAGAAGGCTAAACCGTGACCGTCTTTGGGGAAATGTCCCGGCACCCAATCTACCAGTACGCCTATCCCTGCGGCGTGGCACTGGTCAACAAAATACATGAAATCTTCTGGTGTGCCGTAGCGGGATGTTGGGGCGAAATAGCCTGTTACTTGATAGCCCCAGGAACCGTCGAAGGGATGTTCGGCAATGGGCAACATTTCGATGTGGGTGAATCCTAAGTCTTTGACGTAGGGAATTAGCCGATCGGCCAATTCGCGGTAAGTCAAAAAGCGCGCGCCCGGATTCAGTTCCGAAACCGGCACTGCTGGTTGTATTTCTCCGTTTGGCAGTACCGCAGGTTCGGCTGTACCTGCGTGCAGCCAAGAACCGATGTGGCATTCGTAAACCGAAACTGGCTGCGTCAGTTGGTCTGTGTGCCGCCGCTGTTCGATCCAAGCGCTATCGTGCCAAGTGTAGGTATCTAAGTCGGTGACTATTGAGGCTGTTTTGGGCCGTACCTCTTGCTGGAAACCGTAGGGGTCGGACTTTTCGTAGGGATGTCCGTCTTGGTTTTTCACTTCGTATTTGTAGTGAGTTCCGTAGGATAGTCCCGGAATGAATAATTCCCAGATGCCGTTTTGGGATTTCCGCATTTGATGTTTGCGGCCGTCCCACAGGTTGAAATCTCCTAAGACTGAGACGTTACGGGCATTTGGAGCCCAAACTGCAAAATATACTCCTGTAATGCCGTCTACTTCGGTGAAGTGGGCTCCTAGTTTTTCGTAAATCCGGTGGTGGTTGCCTTCTGAGAATAGGTGAAGGTCAAATTCTGTGAGTTTGGGCGATCGAAAGGCGTAGGGGTCGTAGATAAAGCGTTCGTGTTCCCCTTCTTTGACTCGCAGTTGATAGTTTGCTAGTTCTGGGGTGTCGATCGTACATTCAAAAAAGTGATGGTGATGCTCTGATTTCATCGGGTATTCGGCCCTCGCTTCAGGCAAAACTACCGATACTGCTTCGGCATTCGGCAGATAAGCTCGGACGACCCAGACTTTTTTGCCATTTTCTTCGATCGCGTGGGGGCCTAGCACTTCAAATGGATCGTGGTGCTGATTCCAAACAATCCGGTCTATCTGTTCAAAGGGGACGGTCGCGGGCATAAAACTACTTACCTCAATCTTTTGACTAAATGGCGGCTTTCAAAACCTAGAGCGGAGCTGCACTTTACATTTGGATACATTTTTGATCGCTAATGCTACCACGCTTACTGCAACCCTTGCGCGCGCTCTTGCCTTGCTGGCGACCAAGCTGTGCTTTTACTGCTAAGGGCTAACATCTAAGTATAGAAATATTAAAACAAATTGAAAAATTTATATTTTTTAGATAATATCCTTGACTTTTTTTAACCTGTGTGATATAAAATTTTGGCAAATTATGGTTAATGTGCCAAACCAAGGTGGTCAAGGTGGGTGAGTTTGGCCGAGAACTCAATGTTGATTAATTAGTGGAATTTTCAGGCTGGGGCGATCGCCCGACAGGTATCTTCTCAAATCCCGGAGGCAGGGTTTCGCCGCAAACTTGGTGAATGTTGGCAATGCGCTCAAACAGCCAAGGATACTCAATCCGGTATTTAGGAATCAAAGCTAAAGGACTCAGCAGCGCGGCAGCAGTAATATCTGCCACGCTCAAGGAGTCGCCTACAAAATAGGAACCGTCTTGCCAGCGACGCTGCAACAGGCCTAAAGCAGCGCTCAGGCGCAACTCGGCGAGTTTTGCCGAAGCGTGGTTAATGCCGAACTGGCGGCGCGCCAACTGAATCACTAACTGGCTCAAAACAGACGGGTCGATTTCCTTGCCCGCACCGGCGCGAAACTCGTAGTAAACAAATCGAGTGGCAATGCCGATGCTTTCATCGAGCCAGTCTTCCAGCATCCAAGCCTCTGCTTGCAAACTCTCGTCTGCGGGCAACAGCGGCGTTGAAGGAAAACTAGACTCGATCCAATGCAAAATTTGCGTCGAATCTGCGATCGCCCCTGGTTGACCTTCAAGTTGAGGCAGCAGTACCGGCACTGTCCTCAAACCCCCCGTGAGAGGCTTGAGTTTCAAAACGTGCAGGCCCGGAGTCAAATTTTCTACTTGAAAGGGGATGCCCTTGTAACCCAGCGCTAAGCGGACTTTGCGGCAGTAAGGGGAGGTACTGAACTGTAGTAAAAGCATCTGACAAAAAATAACACCCAACTTGAGGCCTAGACTGATGAGATTGAAAAATGCGAAGAGCGAACCATTTTTCACCCTTGAGGCTAGGCCCGTTGGGGTTTTACTCCGCGATCGCCTAGTTAGGGCTTTTTAGGAGAGGGAGAAGCACCGCCTGCTGGAGGCTTGTCTGCCCCAGGAGACTTTTCAGCCCCAGGAGACTTTTCAGCGCCAGGAGTAGCCTTTGGACTTTCCTTTGGTGTTGCTGGAGCAGAAACAGGAGGAGGAGTAGTACCGCCACCAGGAGTGGGGCTAGCGCCACCGCCACTGCCGGCATCACCGCCGCAAGCGCCGAGGGCTGCTGCAATGCCAATTACCAAAGTCAAACGAATTAATCCCTTGTTCATAAACACTCCTTAACATTCAAAACCCATCGCAAGGAAGGGAATAGTGTACTTGAGAAACAATGCTGGCACGAATAGATCGACGATTCGCTCGTTGATTACAATACTGCATTTATTAATAAATTTCACATTGATTCTGGCGAACCGGCAAAAAATTCATTTTTTTGGCAAATCTAGAAGTCAAAGAGACCAGTGGTAGGATGGGTTGGTTGGTTTGTGAGGTATCTTTGGTAAGGATAACCGAGATTTCCAGAAATTGGCGATCGGCAACCGCAAAAACTCCTAACCTCACTCAAGCTGAAGCTGCCCTCTATACGTATTGGTGAACTCTGTCAGTAACCCAGCCCTAAACGGACTGAGCTTGTAAGAGAAATCGAGCAAGCTGTACTGACCAGCCTAAGTCTTAACTGACTACGTTATTTGGGTCACGACACCGGAGAATGCGACGCTAGTTTTCCGCTCTGTCGTTGGTAGTTAAACAGTCTTAAGGTCACTGAGACAGTATTGCCAGCCTAACAAGCCCTTATAACATTGACCGACAAGCGAACATTACCCGGAAGGGATTAGGAGACAACCAGATCTCCACGGAGGGGCAACCATACCCCTCCAACCCCGAAAGGGGCAGATAAAGATTCAAGGCGATTGAAACCGCTCTTGGAGTTTTCCTCTCAGATCTAAAGATACTGAGTTTCCCACTTACCGAGTGTTTTTTATGACCGCTGCTATCAGATCCCCTGATTCTCCTCGTCGCTCCCGATCGACCGGCAAGCCCACCACAGACGCCGCCAAAAGCAAAGTTACTTCTATTGCCCGAGCTAGACGGGCAAAAACTGGGCCCCAATTGCCTAACTACTCCCCAGCGGACGAACAGGCCAAACCTCGCGCGCAAGGATCGGTGCTGAAAGTGATGCCCGATCGCCAGTCGCATCCGATGTGGCTGCGATCGCTCCTGCGGGTGGAGCGCGCCTCCTGGGCCGCATTGGTGCTGCTGTTGGGCGGCGCTCTGACTCTCTACGGTTTGACTGTTTACGGCGAGCAGCGCTGGAGTCAAGAGTATCAAAAGCTGGAAACTCTGCGCCGGGGCGAACAGCAGTTGAGTGCTGCTAGCGAAGTCTTGAAACACCAACTTGCTAAAGAAGCTGAAAATCCAGAAACCGGTTTGGCTGCACAGAAGCCTGCGGACACGATTTTCTTGCGCCCGGCCCCGGAAAACCGATCGCCCGGTGCGGCGGCACCAAATTCCGAAGAACCTGCTCTCAAGAAGCGATCGGGTGGGGAAACGCCGCTGGGCTATTGAGGCAATGTCGATTTGAGATTTTAGATTTTAGATTTTAGATTGACTCGCAGCGCCGTGAATCTGGAGGCTTGAATCTTGAGTCTAAAATTTGGGGATGCACAAACATTGTCTGTCGGGGCTGCGGTACCCGTTTTTGGGCAATGTCAACGCGGAGAGGGCCCTCTTGGGGATGTGTCCGAGGGTCTTGCTTCGGGTTTGATTTTTGTGAAAGTGCCGATCGATTTTGGCCCTACCTACCCTCGGTTAAAGTTTTCAAATATTATTTGAAAATAATAAAGAGAAGTTCAAAAAAATAATGCTACAGTAAGCAGCAAATCCCAATTTAATATTTATAAATTATTCGCAATTCTTCAATTATTCAATTCATAAATCTAAAATCTAAAATCTAAAATCTAAAATGGTAGAACTTGTTGGTGAATTTGGAATGCTATGAGCTACGATCCCCGTTTTGACCGCTACAGATCGCCGAATTTTAAACGTCCAAAAGCGTCGAGCGATTCCCTACGGGATAGCTACGCTTCACGCACTTGGTGGGGCAAACCAGTCAAACCCAGAGTTGCGGCTACGGCTAGCAGCCCGCCTCGGCCACCCCTGGAGCGTTTAAAACGCAACAAGTTCCGCTTGTGGGTTGTGTGGGTGGTGTTGATGCTCGGGGGGCTGGGGCTGGCTGTAAATTTGTTTTATTTGCAGGTGACGCGAGCTCCGGCGCTACGCAAACAGGCTCTTCAGCAGCAAACTCTCAAAACGAAGCCGTTTGTGCCGAGACGCCCGATCGTCGATCGCGCGGGGAATGTGTTGGCGATCGACAGACAGGTGTACACTCTCTACGCTCACCCGAAGTTGTTCAAGCACTCGAAGGCGGATATTGCTGCTAAATTGGCTCCGATGTTGCCGATCGAAGTAGCCCCTGGCAATACGGCGGAAACTGAACTGCTGCGAAGGTTTAATCTGGCAGAAAGCGGTATTACGATTGCTAGTTCTTTGGCTCAAGAGGTGGCGGATCGCGTGGGGCAGATGCAAATTAAAGATAGTCCTGTGGATGGGCTGGAGTTGGTGCGGCAGCAGCAGCGTTTTTACCCGCAGCAGGAGTTGGCGGCGGATGTTCTGGGTTATGTGGATGGGGAACGGAAGGGACAGGCGGGGGTGGAATACAGCCAGCAGAATTTGCTGGAACGATCGATGCCGTCGATTCAATTTAGTAAGTCGATCGACGGACATTGGCTTCCCGATCGACTGACGGCGGGTTTTGTGCAGCTTGATGACTTGAAATTGCAATTGACGATCGACAGTCGCTTGCAGCGGGCGGCCCGGATTGCTCTGAAGGAGAAAATGCTGAAACACGAGGCGAAGCGCGGCGCGGTGATTGTGATGGATGCCCGCAACGGGGAGTTGCTGTCGGTGGTGGCTGAACCTTCCTACGATCCGAATCAATATTTTAATTTCGATTTGTCGCGCTATAAAAATTGGGCTGTAACTGATGTTTATGAGCCTGGTTCGACTTTTAAACCGATTAATGTGGCGATCGCCCTGGAAGCCGGTGCGGTCAAGCCTAACACTGTGTTTAACGACGAAGGTCGGATTTATATGGATATCTGGACTATCCAAAATTCCGATTACAAACAAGCAGGCGCCCGCGGCCCTTCGACTGTTACGGAGATTTTGAAACATTCTAGTAATGTGGGGATGGTTCACATAATGAACACGATGAAATCTTCTCTTTACTATCAAGCTTTAGAAAAATTGGGACTGGGACAAACTGCGGGTACAGATTTGCCTTTTGAAGTAACGAGTCAGCTTAAAAATCGAGAGCAATTTATCAATTCTCCGGTGGAAGTTGCTACTACTGCTTTTGGTCAAGGTTTTTCTATTACTCCGATGCAGTTGGTGCAGCTTAATGGGGCTTTGGCTAACGGTGGCAAGTTGGTAACTCCTCATGTTGTGCGGGGACTTTTCGATCGCGAAGGTCAACCTTTTTGGAAGCTGCCGAGGGCTGTTCCGAAGCAGGTTTTTTCGCCACAAACTACCAAGAAGGTTTTGGAAATGATGGAAACTGTGGTGGATGGTGGTACGGGGAAAGCTGCACAAATTCCTGGGTATCGGATTGCTGGGAAAACGGGGACGGCTCAAAAAGCTAGTGCTGGTAGGGGTTATTCTGATAAGGCGATTATTACTAGCTTTGTGGGGATCATGCCTGTGGAGGCTCCTCGGTATGTGGTATTGGCGGTGATTGATGAGCCTAAGGGTGGTGGTACGGGGGGAGTTGTGGCGGCGCCGATTGTGGAGTCGGTGATGGAGGCGCTGATTAATATTGAGAAGATTGCGCCGAGTAAGAAATAGGAAGGGCAGCTTAAATAGAGGTTCATTTCTTAGGTACGTAGTTGCGCTTCAGCGCTCTTTAGTATGCTGAGGAATGAGAATTAAATAACTTACAATTGGGAGAATCTCAGTTTTTCAAGAAGCATTTTTTATCTTCCGTGCTGTCCCCGCTCGCGTGCTTGTACAAGCACGCGAGCGGGGACGCTCGCACTGTAAATGCAAAACAAAACTGAGATGCTCCCTTACAATTTTTATGCTTCTTGTGGGATGGGCGTCCCGCCCGTCCAGAAAGGGTTCCCGAGCGTCCCGCCCACCCCACAAACTTCTGTAAATTATTTAATTCACAATCCTTAGAGCGCTGAAGCGCAACTACGTACCTACTGTTTGTGTTGAGCAACCAGAAATATCGGAAGAAACCGGGTTTCAGGGGTTACGACTCGATGTCAATAACAATATCTTCCGTATTTATTGGGTTTTTTTTGTCTTTGGGAGGTGCGTTGATGTCCTATAAGTGTGGAAATAATAACGCATCGATCGCCACTTTGAAGATTAGGATGGGATAGTGTTAGGGTTCCTTTTGCTCCAACACTTGTACAGTCATCATTCCTGTCACTGAGGACGGGGCAACCTTTAAAATTGAACATGGCTCGCCAGACTGTTCCATTTTTTTTTATTTTATTTGTGTTCTCATTGACTTTATCGAAAGTTGTATCATGTTCATTTATCTGAATATCTGGCTCTAAGCTTTTCCATTGGTTGGCTGGTACTTGGGCTGGTGTAATCTCGGCTTTGTGGACTGCTACTTGTAGGTTTTCTCCTACTTGCTTGAAGCTGGATTGCCATGCAATTTTGTCGCGTTTGGCGTTGCTTTGGGCAAGTTCCATTGCCCAATAAGCCCGATCGACTGATACCTTCAAACGCTGGTTGTTGATGAACATGAGCCAAGAGGGGCTGGCGATCGCACAAAATATCCCCAGTATTGCGATAATTATCAATGTCTCAAGCATTGTAAAACCGGCGTTAGGTGCTGTGGATCTGCGTTTGGGGGTTTTATTTGTTGACACGTAAGTACACTCAGTGATTTTTTGTTTAAAAAAAATAGCTGGAAGGCTCTATTTTTGTTGGGAGTATTTTAACTTTGAGCGTGGTTACTGTATAGGTCGCTTAAATAAAATTTACATAAAAAATTAGGTTCTGGTAGGGGCGGTGTGGATGAGGATCGCCCTTTGGGAGAAATTGCAGGTATTGATGCGATCGCCCGCTGTGGATGAGACCGTGCGGGGCTGCTAAATTTGCGATCGTACTAAAGCTCGAAAGGCTTTCATGGCGACGTTTCTGCCGGATGTTTTGCTTTGTTCGATATACTGGGGGATGAGATGGGCGATCGGGAAGCTGGGAAATTGGAGACTGCGATCGCCCTTTACATATTTTCCATCTTGCAATACGCTAATTTCCAGCTTGCGGCCGTTGTAGCGCCACAATTCGGGAACTCCTAATGCTTCGTAGTTGTTGAGCTGAGTGCGGGAGGTGAGGTCAATTTCGATCGCTAAATCGGGAGGTGGATCTGTTGCTAAATCAATGCGGTTTTTGCCTCTGACTGCGGCTTCGTTTTGGATGTAAAAACAGTCGTCAGCTTCTATAGCTTGAGCCATGTTTTCATTTTTAAAGGTAGTAGATCCCAGAGAACAAAATTCGATTTCTAATTCTTCAAGGATAATTTTCACTAAGTCACCAATCAGGACTTTGCCAGTTTCGTGTTCGGGTAGGGGAACCATGATTTCTAAGCTTCCTTTGCTGTAGGAAAGTCGGGATGCGCGACTTTCTCCCAATTCTGTTAGTAGGGTTTCAAACATTTGCCAGGTGATGTCTTTGAGCAATAGTTGATTTCCTGGTGGTACGGTGATTTGCTTGAGTTCTAGCTGCATAGTTTGTATGTTTTAAGGGGGATTTGAAATATCAAATAATTTAAGTTAATATATTATTTTAGCAATTCTGCACTCACGCGGAATCGCTGTTAGAGATTAAAAAATATCTGCGTGGCTACCGACAACCCTGGTTTGTTGTGGTATTAAATGTCCCTTCATCAGTCCTCATTCCTCCTATGATAGTTTGCACGATCGCACACTGCCTTGTACCACCCCCAGATACAGCAACTGTGACATAAAATGGAGTTGTACCTACGGTGAGATTGCCTTGGTAATCAAAAGTGAGCGAGTTTGGAGGTGTTGTAGGAGCAGCAGGTGTATTAACGGTAAGTGCAATGGTGCCGGGTTTAATTTCGCCTTGAGCATTTAACTGCTGGATATTACCATCGATCGTAACTGTTGGCGGGTCAACGGGAGGAGTGCTTGTATTATTATTGAATACAATCGTGACTGGACGCTTAGTTCGTTTTGCTTCACTTTGTGCAGTTCGTAATGATTGGAAAACGCGATCGTTCACAGTGCGGACTCTTTGTCGGTTGATGAAGCCCAGCCAACCCGGAGCTGCGATCGAAGCCAATATACCTAACATAATCACTATTACCAGTAATTCTAAAATGGTGAATCCTGCATCATCCCTGGATGTAGTATTGTTGAAATTATGGCTGTCTTTGGTATCATATTTATGATGCAAAATATTTAATAATATTGGGGTTTTCATTGTACTCTCCTGTTTTATCTGCTAGTGGTGCGATTCGGGAATTAGTTTCAGACATGAGTTATTTTCCTACCCCACCAAGACCTTGCACTTGAACGCTTGCTGTTGGGAAAAATGCCGATTTGCTTTGAGCGTAATCAGCGTCAGTTTGAATGCGGCGGAGGCTGTTGCCTCTGATAGTAACTCTGGCTAAATTTCTAGCAGTATCGACGCAAGCATAGAAGCTATTTACGTTACCCGGAGCGGGTATTCTGAGCGTTGTTTCTAGAATTGGTGTTGGCGTAATCCCTGTTGTGATGCTGGGATTGCCAAGAGCTGTCTGGCATTCTGCTGGGTCAGGTACTGGAAGATTTGCTATACTGTGGTGGACGTAATTAACTAATACCTCTGGGGAACCCCAAGCCTGGTTTAATGTCACATTTTGAGTGGGCTTTGTCAAATCAAAACCTGGGTTAAAGGCTGGACTCCGATCTTGTCCGGGATTTAAATCCGTAAAGTAGCGCTGTAATGGATTTGGATTTATCGAGTTATTATCTCGCACTCCGTCCTGAATTTGATACCGAACAATACGGGTAGGACATGGGGATCCTGATGGCTGACACCAAATAGAGTTAGGATTTGTTTCTCTAATCTCGTAATATGCAACTAATGCTAGAACATAAATATCATTGCACTCACCTGCTTGATTTGGTTTTGCTTCTGGATTACAATTCTTTGGTTGAGCAGTCAATGCAGTATTAACAGGAAGAGAATTCTTGAGCTGCTGTCGCTTCCAGAATACAAGAATAGGGGTTTCATTTGGGGTTTGAGGGGGAATGAAATTTGTCAGGGCAGCGATGCCTGTAGCGGTAGTGGTGGGAGTGCTCACAAGAGTGGGATTATTATCATAAATATAAATAGCTTGACTCAAATCTTGGGCGATGAAATCAACGGCAGCCTGAATGTCCTGCTCGGTGTTTGACTTGACTTGCTCCCTTCTGTCAGTATTGAGCATATCGACTACAAACGCTAGCATCGGCGTGATGATTAAAAATGCGATCACCATTCCGATCAACAGCTCGATTAGGGTCATACCCTTTTCTGTTTCAGGTGGATCGTAGCGGTTTTCTTGGTACTGAGTTTTGAGAAGCAACCTGAGTAAACTTTTCATTTTGACTTCTTCCTTTGCCAAATGACAGGGAACATTTTTAATATTGAAGGATGAACTTTCATTATTACTGACAGCTATTTGCCCCTGGGAGGCGCGAACAAAGTGATCGATATGCAGATGCACCTCCTCGTGTAGTAGGAGGAATTTCTGTTTTCATTACTACCAAAGGCGCTTGAGGATTGCCAAGAGCAGAATTAGCAACGGATTGCTGTTCCTTTGTCATCGTGCCGACAGTGGCATCGGCTCGGTAAACACGAACAGTCAAAGCATAGCCTGTATCTGTGGGGAGAGTAGTTCCTGTATTTGGACGACGAACACCCTGAACAAGAAACTCTTGGCTGCCAGCACAACCAGGCTTGTCATCTAAGTTTACGCAGTACAAAACGTTAAGGTCGGTAGGAGCGGCAGGAGTGGCAGGAGGAACGGCAGGATCTGAAGTAGGAAACCCTGGCGGGCTGGCTGGGATTGAACCGGCTGGTCGGATCGCCCCGGTTCTGAGAGCGTTGATGTAGGCTTTGGCCGCTTGCGTGGCCAGTTCCATCCGTCGCGCTTGTACGCGAGTCGCTACTGAATAAGCCATGACAGGGGCGATCGCAATCATCAACACCGACACTACAATCATCGCTACTAATGACTCGATTATCGTGTAGCCGCCATCTCGTGACTGGGATAAATTTTGCTGTTGTTGTCGCTTAGTCATAAATAGGACTCCAGTAATTGCGCGGCGGAAAGTTAGAGCGTTAAGTGGGGCAGTTTGACGGGCGCAAGGAAGTGAGAACGTTGCTCCCGCCGTTTGCCAGCGTAGAACACATCAAAGTTGTTACCCACTCGTCGTTTCGAGAGACTTCGCGGAAATACTCATCTGGACTCGGCCTTGAGGGAGGAGTAGTGAACTTTTGGGTAAATAAGTCAGGTGGCTGAGATAGCAGACCAACGTCAAAACCCCAGTTCCGAGCCGGAGGGTTAAAGAATGGAACGCGACCTCCAGTGCCAATGCTAGCGTTAGAAGTTCTGTAAAAAGCATCTGGAGCACCGCCATTATAAGCGGCAAACACTGGAGCCGGGGCCGGTGGCACCGGGGCCGGGGCTGCGGGTGGTGGCTGATCGAAAAGACTTCGCAACTGAGTATTTGGATTTATAAATTGCGGAGCTAGCGGATCGATAATCGGACTATAGGGCGCGGTGCTGTACTTACTGCGGTCGAACTGGATAAAAGCACCCTGGATGTTTGTGGCAACTGCGCCGAATCCCCAGTTTTCCAAGAAGCGAGGCAAGTTCTGCAGACCACCGTTAAAGTCACCGGCGACAGGGCCCAGCGTTCGTGAAGGAGTGTCGTTGGAGCCTGCAATCAGATTAAAAGTTGTCCCAGCAGCCTGAGCCGGTGGGAGCCATCCTGTAGCTCCCACGAGAGTTGTCCCTGATGGCTTGGGAGCAATTTGTCGAGCTCCTGCTGGCGTTGCATCTACCATAGTTTGGATTTGCAAGACTGGCATCAGCAGTGGCTGCGAGCCATTATTGGGTACGGGTGGCGCACCGTTGAGCCAGAGTGACGATCCTGTTGCTGCTAGAACTGGTAGCGGTGCACCTGTGCCGTCTATCCGGCTGGGGTTGAAGACATACGGGAAATTCCCTGAACCGTAGGTTACGTTGTTACTGCCAGGCGTTGCCGTCGCAAACCACAGAGAATTAGTAAATGTTGTCCTGGCCGCATTAGGAGTAGCACCTGTAACATCAACAGCAACAACCTGGTTGGTGCCATCCACCCCAAATGGCACTGGAGCAGCCGTGTTTGTCAGAGCAAAAGGCGCAGCAGGGTTTCTTTGAAAAGCAACCCTGCGGGGGAAGCGCTGCAATTGTGGCTGTGGAGGAATAGCTGTTGTTCCCGCAGGATAAGCGGCTTGAGTTACAGCTTGACCAACAGTTGCACGGGTCTGAGCTTGCGGATCGACATACCAGTCGGCATCCCCACAGGCAGCCACCGGCAGTTTTCTACAAACTTCCATTACATACTCTGGGAAATTCCCGCGCCTCTGAACAGGGGTGGCAAAGTTATTGAAGTAAGAGCTGCTAAGAGCGTTTGTAGCCTGTGCAAAATAGCTGAAGTCAACAAGGTCTGTGGGCGTTGCTGGTATGCCGCCAGTATTTGAGAATGCGCCGCTGGAGAGTCCGTTCGTCACAAAGTTGTTACTGTAAAATCCTTGTTGTTTGCGAGGCAATACAGCAGCAGCACCTGCGTTGTTTCTCAGGTCGAAATCTCCTTCGTTGCGGAAGCCAAAACGATAACTTCCAGAGAGTAAGTTCACTGAATCTGCCAGTACGTTGGCGGGACGCCAAGTGTCGCCGACTGTACACCTACCATTTAGTCTGGGGTCGTTTGGGCGACAAGCAAAGTTTGGATTGAGGTTGGCGGCTGCGCGATTGTAAAATGTACCCCAATTAAAAGGAGTAGGAGGAACAGTAGGAGTGCCAAACTCTTCTTGAGTGTGCCTGTTGAAATCTCCTTGAATATAGACAGGCAAATTAGATACTAAAGTCAGTCCTTTTTCCCTAACCACGTTGTTCACAGTGGGAGGGAGACCTGGAATCCTAGCTAGCTGATCGCCGTTAACCAGCAGAATTCCGTTTGGCTTGCGAGTTGGGTCGAGTCGGGAGTCCGTCGGGCTAACTGTGGCACTCCTTCCTTCATCTATGCCTGCGGTACTGGGTATGCGGGCACTACGATCGGGCAGAGCGTCATCTCGGCTGGCATATATAATCCCGCTGTATGGCAGTAAAGTCTCTCCCGCAATTGAGTTGCTCCGCAATTGATTGAGGTCTATTTGAGTGGCGCGAATTTCTAAAGGTTGCCGTTCTTCTAAGGGCTGGTTGTAGTCCCCCGTTAGATTTGCCGGTTGTGCTGTTCCTATGGTTGTCAGAGGACTGCTCAGCGTAAAGGCTTCGTTAACGTTGGGGGTAGTCCAGTCATCACGATCGATCGCCTTGATTTCTCTAGCATTCAAAAAGGCTACTTCTTTGATAGCTCCGTGAGGAATAATAGGATTCAATCCGAGGGGATTTTGTAAAATCTCTAAGGCGCACATCGTAGAGTCGATCGCCGATTTGTCAGCCAACTTGCGATCGGCCGGTGCTTTCATCAGTGCATTTCTCAAAGGCTCGTTGGCAAACCGACCGTCAGGAAAAACGTAATTGGCTTGTTTTTGTAGTAAATCAGTGGTGCTAGCACCGCCTAACAAGCCGTCTGCTCCCGGAAGTATTTGTGGATCTTGCGTGCGATCTGTTGTCGGTGGCCCGTAGACTAATCCATTATTAGAGCCAACTTGATTTCCGGGAGTCCCTAACGTCAGATCGCCACTGAAATCCTGCCCTAGTGTAGTTATATTTCTTGCTGTGGAAGCGGTGCTGGGGTCGTAATAGCTGCTGACACAGGCAAATGGCCGAACGGCATTGAGATTTATTGGTTTTACAGTTGGATCGTAACCACCGTTTTGCGCGTAGTGATAAACGGCTGTCGCCCGCATCCGCAAATCGCCCTTGGCATACTGAGGAGTAGTCGGGTCGATGGTGGGAGTAACAGTAGCAGGCAGTCCTGTGGGCGGTAGCCCTCCTGGCGGGATAGCCGTTCCAGTGGCTGGGGCTGTTGCTACCAGGGGAACCCAATTGGCAGCATTATAAGCGCCACCAGCACTATTGTTATAAACTTGAGACCCCAGTCCGAGCGGCGACATCGGCATTGTATCGGGCCAAACAACCGGATACGTCTCAGGAGCGGGAGTAGTTGGGTCATTGTAAGCATCTGCTGCGCGATTTCCCAATAACTCACCAGTTAAAGGATTGATCCAAGTAGGGGGTGGCAGAAAAGAATTGGTGCGCTCGTAAACCCCTGCACTGGTAATTACCCGAAGACCGCCAATGCCATCCAAGGGATTTTGAGGTATTTCGGCTGCTGCTCCTTCCCAGAAACCGCTGCGGTCTGTGGCTCCTACGTCAGCCAGCTTTGTCACCTGAGGCGATCTGGTGCGGATATCGCCTGCTGGAGCCGTTGGATTCCACCTGCTACCTAAGATTGTTTCTGGCGTACTGATAAATTGGTTTTGAGTGTTGTCCCATCTGATGGCTGGTAGGTTATTGCCTGCGACCACACGATCGCCCAGCAATAATTCTTCAGGAGGCGGTGAGCCATCTGGTTTTGGTATTGTTGTTGCTAGCTGATCTGCTAGGGGTGTGAGACCGGTTGTAGCATCCGGTATCATCCATGCGTTGTTTACAGGTCGCAGAGTATCATTGGTTCCTGTAATGGGCAACGTGTTTGGTGGTGTTGGACTCCAAGGTAGACCGAAGTTGCCCGTTGCGCTCTGCGTAGCTCCTACTCCTATAGGTCCTACTTCTGCAAATGGGACTTTGCGGAGCATCTTTTTAAAATATTCTTGCAGCGCTTGTTCTCGGGTTTGGGTGGTCGGTTTCCGCTGCACTGAAAATGGGTCGGTAGGCTGGACATCGGGGTCAGGCAAGCCAGTCGCGGGTAAGGGTGGTCCCATCTGTGCTGCTACTAGCAAACCGAGGCGAGCAGCATAGGCTTGGTTGTTGTACAGTGCCTGCATACTGTCATTGCCAACGGATTCAGCAGCCGGACCAGTATTTTGAATTGTTGTAGCGGCAGCCAGCATGGGAGCTTGTCTATTGCCTGCTGGGAATTTTCGGAACAGATGCACGCCCACGGCATTCCTTCGTCCGTTATCGCCCGACCAGCCATTGATTACGTTGCCTGCAACAACAACTTTGCTATTTTCTTGTTCGTAAAAACAAGAATCTTCGCTGCTGACTTGATATAGTTGTACGGTATTTGGGATATTTAACCCTGTTACCAACAAATTACTATTTGTGAAGATCCGTCCGTTTAAATTCAACGGAGGCCCGGGTGATATATCCAAGTCGTCTTCATATACAACCGCGTTGTTGCCTAGGGGAATGCGACTTTGGTCTTGCTGGTATTCAAGAGCCGATATGCTGGTAGTTCCTGTAAAAGCTTGAGAATTGGGTGGCAACCCGCCCGCTGCGATATCTTGCTGTGTTATTGGTACGTTTACCGTGTAAACAAAGAAACTTTTTTTAAGTTTGCCATCTATTTTATACCAGCCCGAGTCTCCTACCAAACTAGCGACAGTACCTCCACCCTGCAAGCAGTTAGGACTGAGACCTTTCACCGACATCGGTGGCGTTCTGGCATCGAGTGGCTTTCTCCCCCTTGCGAAATTACCAACATTTGCGCCAGTAGATAGGCGTGGAGGATTTCTAAAAAATATTCCATATAGGGTAAAAGTGTCAAATGTGCCGTCGTTGTTAGTATCGACGGGATATCTCCAAGCTGTATTTATGGCTTCACTTTCTTGTGTTGTACCGTTGACCGTTTCAAGCGGTGGTTTTTTTGCATCGGTGGCATTAGTCAGAGTCGCACCATTGTTGACTGGAAACTTAATTATTAAACGCTCTTCGTCCCCAAAGCTATAATTATCAGGAGCTGCTCCTATATTCGCGCTCGCCATCCTCAGGTACATTTCTGCATCGGAGGGAGTAGCTGTCGGTCTTTGGGGGTCTTCGTACAGCATGAATTGAATTTTCGCTTTCGCCCGATCGAGCGCGGGAGTTGCGGCCGCCAGCACCTGCTGGTTCACCCGCACGTTGCGAGCCATATTCGCCCGATCGAACGATCGCAGGACGATCGCCACAGTCAACAAAATCACTACCAGCAACACCATCGTCACCGTCGGCAGCACAAACCCCGCCACCGGCAACTTTGCCCTGCGGCCCATAGCCATAAGGGCTTGCAGCATTGCTCTCATCAGCCGCTTCGCCCCGGATCTGGTAACACCAGCAATCCGCCGCAGCAGAGATACGATAACTTTGGATAATTTGCTCTTAAACATTGACGCCTTCCTGAATAATTTCAGAGATGTTGACACTCCCGGGCCTAAAGGCGTGGGGATTCTTGCTTCGCAGGGATTCCAATGAATTTACCCTCGGCAAGCATCTTAACCCTGTGCCCCACGGCTGCAAGTCCCCTAATTAGAACTACTTGTGCGGCTGCTACATCTCTGTCATTTGTATAGCCGCAATGCTGACACGAGTGAACTCGTTCCGACAACTCTTTTTTTCCTGTCTCACTGAAGCAGTTAGGGCAAATTTGGCTAGTTTTTTTAGCATCTACTTTTTGGAAATACACACCACGTTTAAAGCAAGTGTGTTCCAATATATTAAAGAATTGCCCAAACCCAGCATCTAAACAGTGCTTGCCCAACATCGCCCTAGACAGTCCGATTAAATTAAGGTCTTCGACAAACACCATCCCCGCGTCATTGCAGATTTGATGTGACAATTTGCGATGCCAATCTTTTCGGCAGTTTGCCACATATTCATGCAGCAAAGCGACCTTTTTCTGAGCTTTCTTCCAATTATTTGAGCCGATCTTTTTTCTACTGACGCGCTGTTGCAGCAATTTAAGCTTGCATTCTGCGTCACTAAAAAACTTCATTCTCTTGACCAAAAGCCCTCCAGAAGTTGCAATAAAATTAGTCAACCCCACATCAATTCCTATGGGGTTGCCGTGAGGAATAACATCGGGAATCGAGACATCCCATTGCAACGTCAACATTATATACCAGCCGCTAGACCGCCTAACTACGCAAGCTTGTTTGACGATTGCGCCACCAGGAATAGGGCGCGACTGCCAAAATTTTATGCAGCCGATTACAGGCAATTTAAAAAAGCGGTTGCCTCGATCAAAATTTACACCCAACTGTGGGAAGTTAAAAGACCTCAAAGCTCCCTTTTTTTTAAATCGAGGAAACCCGTGGTTTTGCTCCCACATACTGACAAAAGCTTTTTCCAGTTTACGCAGCGTTTGTTGCAGTACGGCTGCGTTAACTCGCTGCAATGGGAGGCTGGTTTTTCTGTATACTGTTAAAGCTTTGCACTGACTTGAATATGTCGGTCTAGGCGTGTCAGCAGGAATTATGTACTCGGAGCGCAGGGAGCAAGAGTTTATTTGACATTTGCGTGAGTTGTACCAGTCTTTGCGCTCTCTCAGCGCATAGTTGTACACTTTGCGACACTGTTCTAACCAGTCTTCAAAGACTGCTACTTGTGTCGGTGTGGGCTTTAACTTAAATTCAAACGTCAAATTAAACACTTGCTTCACCTCCTTGACTAAATATAGATCAACTCTACAAATCGTCAAAAAATTCCTTATAACCAATTAAAGCCGCCCGCTTATGGGCGTGGCTTTAACCCCGAAAATTTGGTAGTTACTGCTGGACAGTACGATCCTAAATTTATCATTCCCACTTTCGACAACTTTCATATCAACCCCTTGTACAAATTCACATAACGTGTTATCTGGCTAACAAATAAAATTTCCAAACCCACAAGCAAGCTCACCGCCGATATATTTTTCCCGATAAATTTACCCCGCAAGGATTTCGGATCGGGAACTCCACTCTAGTCTAGTTCGATCGAGATGTCAGTGCCCAGCGGCCTCTTCACTCGTCGATTTTAGATTTTAGATTGAGGAATCAGTGATGACGATCGCGGTTTGGGGCTGGCAAAGCATCAAAGACAGGACACGGCAATGGCGTTTCCCTACCCAAAAACGGCTATAAAAGTGCGATCGAATTTTAGTTGTGCGATCGCCCGCAGGCACCGCCCCGCCTCCTCCAACCCCAAGGCGCGATCGAATGTCCGCGATGTCCAAAAGTACGCGCGGCAAGGCTATCCCGAATAGCGATCGCCCGCCAACAGCGATCGAAGGGCGATCGTACTCATCAAAGGAAGGTAAGATTCGGTATTTGGAGTTATACCACTTGCATATAAACTTAAACTAGAGTTGAAGTTTTCGCAGATTGCCACTAAAATTAAATAACCAACAACCACATAAATTATAACAGCCACTAATTTTAAATATGGACTTTAAAATCAAACATGAAGAAGACTTGAAAAAAGTTCCCACAATCGAAGAAGCCCTTAAAACATTTTCTGTCAGGTGGCCGAACATTAAAAGTAATTCCGATTCCAGTCCAGTATTTATATTTTCTGCTGGTTGGAGGTCAGGGTCAACTCTTTTGCAAAGGTTAGTGATGTCATCGGGTTCTATCATCGTATGGGGTGAACCCTACGGTCGCTCAGGACTAATCGACCATTTATCTAGCCCGCTCAAATCAATTACTGATACCTATCCTGCTGCTGAATGGTTCATTGATGAAGTTTTAAGCGATCGGGCTCCACTGTCTGACTTGGCTGGTGAATGGATTGCCAACCTTTATCCAGACATAAATTACTTACTTGAATCTCATATTGCCTTCTTGGTAAATCATTTTGAAAAACCCGCAAAGGCAAGGGGAATTGTGCGGTGGGGACTAAAAGAAGTGAGGTTGACTATCGATCACGCTATTTACTTAAAATGGCTGTTTCCCAAGGCAAAATTCTTATTTTTGTATAGAAATCCTTATAATGCTTATGCTTCTTTTCAGGGTTTTTACTGGTACAAAAAATGGCCGAACGAGCCTGTATACACACCAGAGCAGTTTGGATTGCACTGGACTAATTTACTTCAAGGATACATTGCAGACAGTCATAAAGTAAATGGAATGCTAATAAAATATGAAGAGTTATGCAATGAAAACTTTAATTTTACTGAGTTAGAAAGTTATTTAGAACTCAAGCTCAATAAAACGACAATCGAAAAAGTCATATACAGTACAAAACGTCAGGCAGCGCCCGAAGAATTGAGATTATTAAATAGTGTGGTAAATCCTTTAGCTAGAGAGCTTGGTTATGAGCTGGTGGAGTGAAAAATCGCATAAAATTGTCACTGAAAACATAATTTCGATCCGCCCAATCAGAGATGAGTCCAATTGTGCGATCGAGACATTGAAAACATAATTTCGATCGCCCAATCAGAGATTAGCCCAATTGTGCGATCGAGACTTCGACTGGGACTAAATTTTACGCCATATCCGCAGGGAAACGGTACGGCGCCGTGTCCTCCTCCAACCTATCCCATAGGGAATCCCCGCCCACAAATATCAAGCAGCAGCCGCAGCATTTGCTTGCAGGGGCTCAATTTCCTCCGGCGCAGCGTGACGGCGCGGGTCCTTAAAACTGCCCGCAGCCAGCCAATTAGGATTTTGCGCCGCCTCGCAACCAATGACGTAAAGCGAAGATTCGTTAAAAGCAGCCCAGAGAGCATCGCAAGCCTGTTTATCCATCAGCGAATCACTAATCGGGCGATCGTGAATCACAGCAAACAAATCAAACTCGTTGCGTTTTGGATTCCACTGGTATTGCAAACTAGGAGCATAACCCATTTCGATCAATTGTGCGATCGCGCGATCGGGCGTACATCCATCCAAGTGCACCCGATTCAGATAGATAGACACTTGAACGTACTCATCTTTCGGAGGTAGCAGTCGGTAATTCGAGTTAGTCATCATTATTGGTCTCCGTGCAGTAGTAATAAGAGTGGCCTGCAATATCGGGGCGTTTTTCAGCCTTCATTTGTTGCTGAGCACATCGACGCTTAGCGTAAAGGTCTTTTTCAATTTCAGTCTCGCCCGGGGCATAAAAAGGACGGTGAGGAAGCAGTTCGGCTTCTAAATCTTCCCAAGATTTCTCAGGGTTGTCTGAATCTCTCAACATTTGTCCCTCGCGGTTGGTTCGAGGATGCCGTTTATTCGATATAGTCGATCGGTCATCAGTCTGTTTCCTCAGTTTTGGTGGCCGTCTTGATGCGCTAGGGTTCAGACTCTGGCGAGGTTGCTTGTATCTCTAGCCATTGCTTCATCAGCAAACCAACGACTTCACTCATCGGTTTTTCTTGAGCCGTACAAGCTAGTTTGAATTGCAACTTTAGCTTTTTGTCTACGTAAACGCTCAGTTCAGCCATGTCAGGTGGAATTTTTTTAGCCATATCTCTCAAACGCGCATATCTGCATTCTCGCATCTGGCGATCGAGAAAGAGTTACTACGTATTGCGCGCAATCTCGTTAAACGCAATAATAGCACGATCAGCTAAAAAACCACAACCGCGCGGAGTTAGACGATTCAAATACAGGACACGGCAGTGCCGTTTCCCTACTAAAAACCGTTATATTGATCCACAGATATCATCACCAATCCATGAAACAACCCTCCAAACCCCCCGATTTCATCATCATCGGCGTCCAAAAAGGCGGCACAACATCCCTGTACAACTACCTGATCCAACATCCCCAAATCGCCCCCGCCGCCCAAAAAGAAATCCATTATTTCGACCTCAACTTCGACAAAACCCCCGACTGGTATTATTCCCAATTTCCCCAAGCACAAAGCGGCGAACAACTGCTAACCGGAGAAGCCAGCCCCTACTATATTTTTCATCCCCGAGTCGCGCAGCGCATCCACGATTTATGTCCGAAAGTTAAAATCATCGCCCTACTGAGAAACCCAGTAGAGCGGGCAATTTCCCACTATCATTACTACATAAAAATTGGATACGAATCGCTATCTCTCGAAAGTGCGATCGCCCACGAACCCGAAAGACTCAAAGGCGAAATCGAAAAAATCCTAGCGAGTCCAACCTACGAAAGTTACAACCACCGCCACTACACATATCTGGGCCGCGGCATTTACGCCGACCAACTTCCAGCCTGGATGCAGCTATTTCCCAAATCACAACTTTTAATCCTCAAAAGCGAAGATTTGTATGTTAATCCTTGCGGCACATACAACAGCGTGTTAGAGTTTCTAGGCTCGCCGCCGCACGAATTAGAAACCTACGAAAAGTACAATTCCAACCAATATCCGCCGGTCAGCGAGACAGTATACGAGCAATTGAGGGCATATTATCGATCGCCCAATCAGAGATTAACTCAATTGTGCGATCGAGACTTCGGTTGGGACTAAAAGGTACGTAGTTGCGCTTGAGCGCTCTTTGAGAGATGTA